>NZ_VFVQ01000039.1:0-24191 GCF_006442195.1 Mesorhizobium sp. B2-3-13 | reverse complement strand
CCAAGGCGGCCCGATCGCCTTTCAAAAAACGCCCATGCATCACGTGCGCCAAATATCGGCTCCCGTGCAAAGGCCTCCAAGTGGGGGAGATGCCCGGCAGGGCAGAGGGGGGCGCTGACTCACCGACTTGGAAAGTTCAACAGGCTTCTCAGACCACAAAGAAATCCTGCTAGAAAATATCACATACGGTACTTTTGTTCGCAATGCGAACTTTGTTGAATCCTGAGGGCCGCTGCGATGGTCAAGTTCCTGCCGCTCAAACAGGCCGTGGCCGAGAACCTCAGCAATGGCGACACGGTTGCCTTCGAAGGCTTCACCCATCTGATCCCGATGGCGGCAGCGCACGAGGCGATCCGCCAGGGGTTTCGCGACTTGACCCTGATCCGCATGACGCCCGACCTGATCTACGACCAGATGATCGGCATGGGCATGGCGAGAAAAATCGTCTTCTCCTATGTCGGCAACCCCGGCGTCGGCCTGCTGCGGCGCGCCCGCGATGCGATCGAGAACGGTTTCCCCCGGTTGATCGAGATCGAGGAACACAGCCATGCCGGGATGGCCAACGCCTATGAAGCGGGCGCGGCCGGCCTGCCCTGTGCCGTGTTTCGCGGCTATCGCGGCGCCGGGTTGGCTGACGTCAATCCCAACATCAGGTCGGTCACCTGTCCGTTCACCGGCGAGGTGCTGGCGGCGGTGCCTTCGATCCGGCCCGACGTCACCTTCATCCATGCGCAGAAGGCCGACAGGAAAGGCAATGTGCTGGTCGAGGGCATCATCGGCATCCAGAAGGAAGCCGTGCTGGCGGCGAGGCGCGCCGTGGTCACGGTGGAGGAAGTCGTCGACAATTTCGACGACCTGCACCCCAATTTGACCGTGCTGCCGCACTGGACGATCGCGGCGATCTCGGCCGTGCCCGGCGGCGCGCATCCGTCCTACGCACATGGTTACTATGTCAGGGACAACGCCGCCTATCTCGAATGGGATGAGATCGCCGCTGACCGCGAGAAATTCCAGGCCTGGATGCAGGCGAACGTCATCGAAAGAACCACCGATGATTTCGCGGCCCGCGTCGAACATCTGAGGAAAGCGGCATGAGCCAGCTCGCCTTTACCCCCAACGAGATGATGACGATCGCCGCCAGCCGTGCGTTGAAGAACGACGATGTCTGTTTCGTCGGCATCGGCGCGCCGTCGGCCGCCTGCAACGTCGCGCGGCTGACGCATGCGCCTGACATAACGCTGATCTACGAGAGCGGCACGATCGGCACCGCGCCCGACGTGCTGCCGCTGTCGATCGGCGATGGCGAATTGTGCGAGACCGCCGTCACCACCGTCGCCGTGCCGGAGATGTTCCGCTACTGGTTGCAGGGCGGCCGCATTTCCATAGGTTTCCTCGGTGCCGCTCAGCTCGACAAGTTCGGCAACATCAACACCACCGTCATCGGCGACTATTTCCATCCCAAGACGCGTCTGCCCGGTGGCGGCGGCGCACCGGAGATCGCGACATCGTCGAAGGAGATCTACATAACCATGGCGCAGACCAAGCGCGGCATGGTCGAAAAAATCGACTTCTTCACTTCCTTTGGCCATGGCGAAGGCGGCGACCACCGCCAGCGGCTGGGCATCGACACATCGGGCCCGACATTGCTGATCACCGATCTCGCCATCTGGAAGCCGGATCCGGTGACCAAGGAATTCACCGTTGTTTCGCTGCATCCCGGGGTCACCCGCAAGCAAGTGCAGGAGAGCTGTGGCTGGGTGGTTAAGTTCGCCGAGGCGCTTGACGAAACACCGGCGCCAAGCGAACTCGAACTCAAGACATTGCGCGACCTGCAGGCCCGCACCAAGGCGGCGCATGAAGGAACCGGAAAAGGGAAGGCTGCCTGACATGGCCGAGGCCTATATCTGCGACTACATCCGCACGCCGATCGGTCGCTTCGGCGGTTCGCTATCTTGGGTGCGTGCCGACGATCTTGGCGCCATCCCGCTGAAGGCTTTGCTTGAGCGCAATCCCGGCATCGATTGGCAGGCGGTCGACGACGTCGTCTATGGCTGCGCCAACCAGGCCGGTGAGGACAACCGCAACGTGGCGCGCATGGCGCTGCTTTTGGCAGGACTGCCCCAGGAAGTCCCCGGCTCGACCGTCAACCGGCTGTGCGGCTCGGGCATGGACGCGCTGACCATCGCCGCGCGTGCCATCAAGGCCGGCGAGGCGGAGCTGATGATCGCAGGCGGCGTGGAATCGATGAGCCGTGCGCCCTTCGTCATGCCCAAGGCCGACGCTGCCTTCTCGCGCAATGCCGAGATTTACGACACCACTATCGGCTGGCGCTTCGTCAACCCGCTGATGAAGAAGCAGTATGGCGTCGATTCCATGCCGGAAACCGGCGAGAATGTAGCGGAAGACTTCGCTGTTTCCCGTGCGGACCAGGACGCCTTTGCCGTGCGCAGCCAGGACAAGGCGGTCGCGGCCCAAGCCAATGGCCGGCTGGCGAAGGAGATCACCCCGGTGGCGATTCCACAGCGCAAGGGCGATCCGGTCGTGGTCTCGAAGGATGAACACCCCCGCGCCGGCACCACGGTCGAGACATTGTCCAAATTGCCGACGCCGTTCCGGCAAGGCGGCACGGTGACGGCGGGCAATGCGTCGGGCGTCAATGACGGCGCGGCGGCACTGATCGTTGCCTCGGAAGCGGCTGTCAGGAAATACGAGCTGACGCCGATCGCCCGTATCCTTGGTGGGGCCGCCGCCGGGGTCGCGCCGCGTATCATGGGCGTCGGCCCGGCGCCGGCGACGCAGAAGCTGTGCGCGCGGCTTGGCCTGACGCCAAAACAGTTCGATGTCATAGAACTCAACGAAGCCTTCGCCTCACAAGGCATCGCTGTGCTGCGCCAGCTCGGCATTGCCGAGGATGCGCCGCACGTCAACCCAAATGGCGGCGCCATCGCACTTGGCCATCCCCTGGGCATGTCGGGCGCCCGCATCTCAGGGACGGCCGCACTTGAGCTGCGCGAACGCGGTGGCCGCTACGCGCTGGCCACCATGTGCATCGGGGTCGGCCAGGGCATTGCCGTCGCGCTCGAACGGGCCTGATCGTCGGTTCTCGGCTCGACAAGACCATGGTCAGATTCGGCGCTTCGCCAAATTTGACCATGTGGACAAAAGTGCTGACCCGTTCCATAGTTCCCCGTCTGATTTTTGGAACAGCCGGCTCGACACGGCTGTCGAACAGAGGGGCACTTCAATGGAAAACCGGAAGAACAAATCCCATTCGACGCGCGAAGGACTGTCGCGGCGCAACGTGCTGGAGCTGGGCGCTCTTGGCCTGGCGGCGGCGATGCTGCCTGGTGCGGCCTTCGCGGCGGACAAAAAACTGAAGGTGGCGGCGATCTTCGCCACTCCGATCGAGGAGCCTTGGGACAACCAGATCCACGTCGCCTTGCAGAAGGCCGAGAAGGAACTCGGTATCGAATACAAATGGTCCGAGAAGGTGCAGACGGCCGACTTCAGCCGCGTCATGCGCGAATATGCGCAAGGCGGCTACCAGCTGGTGCTGGGCGATGCCTTCGCCGCCGAGCGTGAATCGCGCCGCACCGCCAAGCAGTTTCCAAAGACCGCCTGGCTGTTCGGCTCGGGCGCCGGGCCGGCCGAACCCAATTTCGGCGTGTTTGACAACTGGATCCATGAGCCGGCTTATCTCTCGGGCATGATCGCCGGCAAGATGTCGAAGTCGGGCACGGTCGGCGCGGTGGCGGCGATGGGCATCCCGGAAGTGAACCGGCTGGTCAACGCCTTCTTTGCCGGGGCCAAGGAGGTCAATCCCAACGTCAAGAAGAAAGTCGCCTTCATCGGCTCCTTCTTCGATCCGCCGAAGGCCAAGGAGGCCGCGGTGGCGCAGATCGATGCCGGCGTCGATGTCATCTATGCAGAACGCTTCGGCGTCATCGAGGCGGCGGTGGAGAAGAAGATCTTCGCCATCTCCAACATGTCCGACCAGTCGAGCCTCGGTCCCGATACGGTCATCACCGGCCCGGTCTGGGACATGTACCCGACGGTCGAGCAGGCGATCAAACTGGTCAAGGCCGGCGTCTACACGGCGCAGGATTACGGCGATTTCTCGCGCATGGCCAAGGGCGGCTCGTATCTGGCACCCTTCCACAAGTTCGACAAGACCTTGCCCGCCGAGATCAAGGATCTGGTCGAGAAGAAGAAGGCCGAGATCCTGGAAGGCAATTTCCGGGTGGACGTGGACGAGAACACGCCGGTTTCGGATTGAGGGTTGGTTCGAGGGGCGGTGCGTGGCGCCCCTCGTCCGGCATGCCAGAGGGGGGTGCAGCGCATCCCTGTCAATCAAAGCTGCCATGGTAAGCCAATTCCTCTCAGGAGCGCCCTTGTCCGCCCCCCTCATCGAAATGCGCGGCATCACCAAGACCTTCGGCGCCCTCAAGGCGAACGAGGCCGTGGATCTCAGCGTGGCGCCGGGCGAAATCCTCGGTCTGCTCGGCGAGAACGGCGCCGGCAAGACGACATTGATGAACGTGCTGTTCGGCGCTTACGCGCCGGATGCCGGCGAGATCCTGATCCAGGGCCGGCCGGTACGGATCACGAGCTCGGCCGATGCGCTGGCCGCCGGCATCGGCATGGTGCACCAGCATTTCCATCTGGCGCCACGGCTGACGGTGCTGGAAAACCTGCTCATCGGTATTCCGGGCAAGTCGGGGCGGATCGATCGCGCCGGCGGGCTGGCCCGGCTTGCTGAAATCAGCAGCCAGCACGGGCTGACGCTTGATCCCGACCTGCCGGTCTCCGCGCTGTCGGTCGGCGAGCAGCAGCGGCTGGAAATCGTCAAGGCGCTGTTTCGCGGCGCCAGGCTCTTGATTCTCGACGAACCGACTGCAGTGCTGGCGCCGAGCGAGGTCGAGGGTTTGTTTTCGGCGTTACGGTCTATGGCGGCGCAAGGGCTCGGCATCATCTTCATCTCGCACAAGCTCAATGAGGTGCGGGCGCTCACCCATCGCTGCACCGTACTGCGGTATGGCCGCGTCGCCGGCCGTGTCGACGATCCTGCCAACACGACGTCGGCGGCGATGGCGCAATTGATGTGCGGCCATGAGATCGTGCCGCCGGCGAGGGGGCCGTCGCTGCCCGGCGCCGGTGTGCTGACGCTCGACGGCATTTCAACCTGGCGGCATTCCGGCACGGCGCTGCGCGATGTGTCGCTTGCGGTTCGTGCCGGCGAAATCCTCGGCATTGCCGGCGTCTCCGGCAATGGCCAGCGGGCACTGGCGGAGGTCATCTCGGGCGTGCGCGCGCCCGATGCCGGCCGGATGACCATCGCCGGCGAGACCGTATCGCGGTTCTCGCCGCGCGAGGTGCAGGCGCTGGGCCTTGGCCGCATCCCGGAAGATCGCATGACGACGGGGCTGGTCACCAATCTGCCGCTCGCCGATTCCATGGTGCTGCCGCGCATCGGCACATCGGCCTTCTCCGCCAGGGGGCTGCTCAAGCCGGATGCGATCCGCGCTTTCGCCGAAGAACAGATCAAGGCCTATGATATCAGATGTCCCGGGCCGATGACGCGCGCCGGCGCGCTGTCCGGCGGCAATCTGCAGAAGGCACTGCTGGCGCGCGAGCTTGCCTTCGACCCAAAGGTGTTGATCGTGTCGCAGCCGACGCGTGGCCTCGACATTGGCGCCGCCCGTTTCATCCACGAAAAATTCCTCGACATGCGCGCCAAGGGTTGCGGCATCATCGTCATCGGCGAGGATCTGGAAGAACTGCTGGTGCTCTGCGACCGCATCGCGGTGATGTATGAAGGCCGCATCGCCGGCACGCTGGACAACGCCGACGCGACCGTCGCGCGGCTCGGCCTGCTGATGACCGGCGCGGAGGGGCACGGCTGATGTTCCGCCTCGAAGTCCGCACCTCGACACCTGCCTGGTTCAATTTGGCCTTGCCGCTGCTGGCGATTGCCGCCACGCTTGTCCTATGCAGCGGCCTGATCGCGCTGGCCGGCGCGGGCGTGCTCGAATCCTACGGGGTTATGTTCACCGCTTCGCTCGGCGACAGTTATGCCATCACCGAAACGCTGGTGCGCGCCGCACCGATGATCTTCACCGGGCTGGCGGTGGCTGTCGCCTTCCGTGCCAAATTCTGGAACATCGGCGCCGAGGGGCAATTGCTTGCCGGTGCGGTGGCGAGCTGTTTTGTTGGCGCCATCCCCATGCCGGGGCCGCTCGCCATGCTGCTGATGGTGCTGGCGGGTGCGGCTGCGGGTGCCGCGGTCGCGCTGGTGCCGGCGACGCTGCGCGTAAAATTCAAGGTCGATGATGTGGTGAGCTCCTTGTTGCTCAACTCGGTCATCTACTACGCCTTGATGGCGCTGATCGAAGGGCCGTGGAAGGACAGCTTCAGCGGCTACCCTATCTCGCCGCCGATCGAGGATTCGGCGAACTTTCCGGTGTTGATCGAAGGCACGCGGCTGCATCTCGGTGTCGTCGCGGCGCTGGTCGCGGCCCCATTGATCTGGTTCCTGATCGTGCGCACGACGCTCGGCTTCCGGATCAGGGTTACCGGCGAAAACCCGGAAGCGGCCAGATATGGCGGCATCCATGTCGAGCGAGTGCTGATCTCGACGGCGCTGCTGTCGGGCGCGCTGGCTGGTCTTGCCGGCGTCGGCGAGGTCGGCGGCGTGCACTTCCAGGTGATGAGCGACATCTCGCCGGGCTACGGCTATTCCGGCATCGTCGTCGCCATGCTGGCTCGGCTCAACCCGCTCGGCGTCGTGCCTGCGGCGATTTTTCTGGCCGCCGTGATGACCGGTGCCGAGGCGATGTCGCGGGCGACCGGCGTGCCGGCCTTCCTCAGCGACGTCATCCAGGGCACGGCGCTGCTCGCCATGCTGGTGGCGCTGCTGTTCACCGCCTATCGCATCCGCCGCGTCGGAGCCTTCGGATGAGCGCGGTGTTCGAACAGATTTTTCAGGTCGGCTTTCTCGCCGCCATCATCCGCATCGCCACGCCGCTGGCCTTTGCCACGCTCGGCGAAATGTTCTCCGAACGGGCCGGCGTGCTCAATCTCGGCATCGAAGGCATCATGCTGCTCTGCGCGATGACCGGCTTCACCGCCACCAGCCTCAGTGGGAGCCTGTGGCTCGGCGTGCTGGTGGCGGTGCTGACCGGCATGCTGATGGGCGCGCTGCATGCGCTGTTCACGGTGGCGCTCGGCCTCAGCCAGCATGTCTGCGGCATCGGCGTCACGCTGTTCTCGTCGGGCCTTGCCTATTTCCTCTACCGGCTGATCTTCGGCCAGCAATCGGTGCCGCCGAGCATCAAGGGTTTTCAGACGCTGCCGATCCCGGTCCTCTCAGATATTCCAGTGCTGGGACCTGCGGTGTTCAACCAGTTCGCGCTGGTCTATATGGCGATCATTGCCATCCCGCTCGCCGCCTTCGTGCTCTACCGCACACCCTGGGGCCTGTCGGTGCGCATGGTCGGTGAAAACCCGCGTGCCGCCGATTCGGCCGGCGTCAGCGTCATTGCCACGCGTTTCCAGGCCGTCATTCTCGGCGGCGCCCTGATGGGGCTCGCCGGCGCCTTCCTGTCGATGGCGCAATTCAATGCCTTCACCTTTGGTGTCGTCTCCGGGCGCGGCTGGGTGGCGATCGCGCTGGTCGTGTTCGGCCGCTGGGACCCGTGGCGCTCGGCAGGGGCCGCGCTGCTGTTCGCCTTCGTCGATGCCTTGCAACTCCGCATGCAGGCGAGCGGTTTGGGGCATATCCCCTACGAGGCGTTCCTGATGCTGCCGTTCATCTTTACCATCATCGCGATGGTGGTCATGTCGCGCAACGCGGTGGCACCCTCGGCACTGCTGAAGCCGTTTCGGCGGGAAGAGCGGTAAGCGAACAGGACTTGGCATCCTTTCCTCTCCCCCGATCGACGGGTAGAGGAAGGCGCCAAGCTGTCCCTGGGTCGAAGACCCAAAGCCCGAATGCGTCACATCGCGGTAAAGCCGTTATCCACGAACAGATGCGTGCCGTTGACGAAACTGGACTCGTCGCTCGCCAGGTAAAGCGCTGCCTTCGCCACTTCCTCCGGCTCGCCGATGCGGCCCTGCTGCGCGGCAAGTGCGGCGTCCGAGACATCGACGCCGAGCCTGCCAAGATCGGCGACCTCGCGCAGGCCGTGCGGCGTTCTGATGAAGCCGGGACAGACCGCGTTGCAACGGATGTTGTGGTCACGGAACTCCACCGCGATGGCGCGCGCGAACATGTGGCAGGCGCCCTTGGTGGTGTCGTAGAGCACTTCATTCGGCGTCGCCGCCACCGCCGAGATCGACGAGGTGCAGACGATCGATCCACCGCCGGCGGCGATCATGCCGGGCAGCACGGCGCGTGTCATCAGGAACATCGAGCGCACATTGACGGCGTGCAGCCAATCCCATTCCTGCAGCGTCGTCTCCAGGAACGGCTTTATCACGATGGTGCCGGCATGATTGAACAGCACGGTGACGGGCCCGAGTTTTTCGGTCGCCCCTGTAACCGCAGCTTCGACCTGGGCCTCATCAGAGACGTCGGCCACCCAGTGTTCGGCTATGTGTCCCCGCGCGCGTATCGCGGCCGCGGTTGCAGCAGCTGCTTCACCGTTGCGGTCGATGATCGCGACCTTGGCGCCTTCGGCGGCAAACAGTTCCGAAGCCGCGCCGCCCATTCCCGTCGCGCCGCCCGAAATGATGGCGACCTTGCCGCCCAGTCTTTCGCCCATTTTTCTGCTCCCAACGTCCCTTTGGATGATTTCATGTTGCAACTGGCAGCGATGCTATCCCTCCTGCATCGAGTGGCCAATGCAGGAAACAGGCGCGTGAAGCGATGCCGCCATACCGTATCACTTCATCGCCTGGATATGTCTCCACAGCAATTTCGTACCAATTTTCGGCGATCAATCAGAAAATAATTTTGCCCATGACACAAAAATAGCAATCGACAAAGTCTACAAGTTTTATAGACTAACCGGCGAGACGGAGGTCGATATGTCCTATATCCAGAACGCCCAGACCGACAGCAACGGCCAGAAGCTGGCCAATGCCCAGGGCTTTCGCCCGGCCTATGCCGGCGCTTTCGCCTATCTCGTCTTTGCCCTTGCGTTCGTGTTCACCGGGGCAGTCGTGCTGGGCCTTATTCCCTAAGGGATCGACAGGGGCTGTTGCCCCACAGCTTTCAGGCAATCGGAGTTGAATGAACCGGATCCCGGAGCGCTTTCGCGCACCTGAGGGCCGCATTTCACAGCATCAGTGATTCCAGAGATGGAGGAGATGACAATGCCGATCGAATTCACCCATATTCCCGGCAAGACCGCCGACGCGGCGGTTCCTTTTTTCTATGACTTCGCCGAGACCGCGACGAAGCTCGGGCTGATCGAGGACGGCGGTTTCCAGAAGATCGTCGTCGACGATTCGGCCGGGCTGCTGACCAACATGGATCTTGCGTCCCAGGTGCTCAACCGCACCGCTTCGCTGGAAGTGGTGCTCACTCATTGGGCCGGGGTGATCGACCCGACGGTGGCTGCCCGCCAGCTGGCGTCCATCGACAGGGAGAGCGGCGGACGGCTGGCGCTCAGGATGATCAGCGAGCCGCTGAACGATGACGATGCCGAGACACGGCCGGTCGGCCATGGCGTCGTCTGGCAGCGCATCGACGAATATCTGGTCCTGTTGAAGCGGCTGTGGTCGAACGACCGGCCCTTCGATCACGAAGGCGCGTTTTACAGCATCAAGGGCGGTTACGTGCCGCGCAAGGGTCCGCATGGCGCCGACCTCGTGATCCGCATGGGCGGGCAATCCGGAACGGTGCTGAGGGTGGCCGGCCGGCATGCCGATCTCTTCGAGCTGGCGCCAGGCTCGATCGACGATATCAGGCAATTGATGGAGCGGGCGCGTGGCGCCGCAGCCGAATATGGCCGTGCCGGCAAACTGCGCTTCGCGCTTCCGGTCAGGATCCACCAAGGTGTTTCCGCCGCCGGCCACAAGGCGGTCGACCTCTCCGGGCCACCGGCCCAGGTCGCGCTGTCGTTGCTTGCCTATGCGGCTCTCGGCATCGATGAGTTCATGGTCGTCGGCGTCGACACGCCACACGAGATCGCGACAGTTGGCCGGGAAACACTGGCGCTGCTGCGCAACTCCCTGGCGCGCCGGGAGGCCGATGCGCCACAGCTAGGCAGGTTCATCTCCCGGGAGCGAGGCCCGCAAGCAGCAAATCGAGGCCCTTCCTGAAGGTGCCGACCCAATCGTCGTCGAACAGCAGGCGAGAGCGTTGGATCGTGGGATAACGTTCGCCCGGATGTGCGTGGTGCTGCTGCGTGGCGGCCTTGTCGCTGTCCGCGAGGTCGAAACTCGTCCGGGTTATGGTGGCGCCCATCACATAGTTCCATAGCGACCAGATCGCCACGTTCAAATCCTTGTCCGCCACGCCGGCTCGGGACAAAGTCCTGCCGAGCAATTCCAGGCGGCTGAGAATGTTCGGTCCAAGCGCCCGGCTCGACAACAGCGGTACCGACCAGGGATGGCGCAGCATGCCGGCCCGCCAGTCTTCGAGCATATGGACAATTTCCACTCGCCAGTCCTCAGCGGCATTTATTTGCGGCAATCCGCGATATTCGAGCACGGAATCGAGCGCCAGATCGAAGACGCCGTCCTTGTTGTCGACGTGCCAATATAGGCTCAACACGCCCGAGCCGAGGCGATCAGCCAGTCGACGCATCGTCAATCCGTCGATCCCCCGTGCTTCCAGCAGTTCCACCGCAGTGGCGACAATGCGTTCCAAGGAGAGAGGGCGTTCCAGCGAGAGGTGCGGTTCACCGCGCGGCTCCGGCGCGGGCTGGAATTCCGTCCGTCGGGGCCGTTTGCTCCGGGCGCCGCACACGGCGACACTGGATGCCTGTCATCGCATAGCCCGGGGCGGATATCGCAGACCACCGGCGCCGTAGCGTTTCAGGGATTTTGCGGCGCATTCCCAAATTGTTGAGCATTGCTGTCATCTTTAATGTTGACTAATAAGTTCATGTTTCATAGTCAGCCGGGCACCTTGCCTGGCGCAGCCGGGATTGGAATGCGGCGGCCGCGCTGGAGAAATGCCATGACCGGGGCCGCTGTAAGGACAAGGAAGAAGCTCGTGTTGAGACATGGTTTGTTGGTGGCATTTGTCGCATCGGTGATCCTGGCGGCGACCGGCGCGATGGCCCAGGAGCAACCGGCCGGCGCTGCTCCAGCAGCTGAGGCACCTGCCGCATCGACCGAAGCGGCACAAGCTGCTCCAGCCGCACCGGCACCTGCCGCGCCGGCGGCTGCCGCACCCGTGACGCCGGCGCTCCCGCTGCCGGCGGCATCTGCGGGGGCGATGGAGCTGAACCTGCCGCACGACCTGTCGCCATGGGGCATGTTCATGGCCGCCGACATCATCGTGAAGGCGGTGATGATCGGACTGGCCATCGCGTCGCTCGTAACCTGGACGATATGGCTGGCCAAATCGCTGGAGATTTTCGGCGGCAAGCTGCGCATCCGCCGCGCGGTTCGCGCGATCGGCGATGCCGCGACATTGAAGCAGGCGAGCCGCGCGCTCGACCGCGGTGGCGGCCCCGGCGCGCTCCTGGTGCGGGCGGCGGCGGAAGAGACCGCGCTTTCGGCCGGTGCGCTCGACCATGTCGGGGGAGACGGCCTGAAAGAACGGGTCAGTTCGCGCCTGTTGCGCATCGAGGCGGCGGCGTCGCGGCGCATGTCGCGCGGCACCGGCCTGCTGGCGACGATCGGTTCCACCGCGCCTTTCGTCGGCCTGTTCGGCACCGTCTGGGGCATCATGAACGCCTTCATCGGCATTTCGCAGGCGCAGACCACCAATCTCGCCGTGGTCGCGCCAGGCATCGCCGAGGCGCTGCTGGCCACGGCGATGGGTCTGGTCGCGGCGATTCCGGCGGTGGTGATCTACAACGTCTTCGCCCGCTCCATAGCCGGCTACCGGCAAATCCTGGCCGATGCCTCGGCGGGCGTCGAACGGCTGGTCAGCCGGGACCTCGATTTCCGCTACGTCGCACCCGCGACGGCGGTGGCGGCCGAGTAGCGGCGCAAGACCATGGGCAGCCGGATCCGCCAGACCATGGATGACGACCTCGAGGAGAGCCACGAGATCAATGTCACGCCGTTCATCGATGTTATCCTGGTGCTCCTGATCATCTTCATGGTCGCGGCATCGCTGGCGACGGTGGATGTCAATGTCGACCTGCCCGGGTCGACCGCGACACCGGCGCCGCGGCCGGAGACCCCGCTTTTCCTCACATTGAAGGATGATCTCACGCTCTCGATCGGCAATGACACCGTGCCGCGCCCGGCTTTTGCCGCCACACTCGACAGCCGCACCAAGGGCGCCAAGCAGACGCGCATCTTCCTGCGCGCCGACAAGGCGGTCGCCTATGGCGACCTGATGGAGGCGATGAACCTGCTGCGTGCAGCCGGCTATCTGAAGGTCGCCCTGGTCGGCCTGGAGGCCGCTCCCGCCAGTGATGCCGCCGCACCGGTGCCAGGCGCGACGGCTGCCCCATGACATGCTCCGCCGCCTCGGCCACGATGGTCCTGTCGCGCTTCGGCTGGCGCGATCTTGGCCTGTGGGCATGTGCGGCCGTGCTGATGCTTGGGGCGCACGTCGCGGTCGCCTATGCCGTGCAGAATTTCAGTCCAGCCGACCTGCCGGATGGCGGACCGCCGCCAGCCCTGATGATCGAAATGGCGCCGATGATGGTGACGCCGGCGTTACCTGAACAGGCCGCGATGCTCGGTGCGGCCATTCCCGACCAGACCGAGCCGGTTGAAGAGACCAAAAAGATCACCAAAGCCGAACCCGACAAGGTGACCGAGCAAGCGGAGCCTACTGCCGAGCCGGAGACGGTGCCGCCGGACGAGTCAACGGAGATGACGAAAGTCGAACCAGTCGACCAGCCGCCGCTGGAGGAGGTCGTCCCCGATATCGTCGAGACCGTCGCGCCGGAGATTGTCGTTCCGCTGCCGCAGGCAAAGCCGACGGAGCGGCGCAAGGAAAAGGAACCGGCCGAAGCCAAGGTCAAAAGGTCTGTCGACATGCCCAAGCCAAAGCCGAAGAAGCAAAAGGCGGAACCGCCGAAGACGGCAAGTGCCGCAAACGCCGAGATCAAGCCCGCCGCCAAGGCAGCGACGCCGAAATCGGCGGCCGGGATTTCGGGTGTCAGCCCAGTCAAATGGGAATCGCGGCTGACGGCGTGGATCAACCGCCACAAGCGCTACCCGAGTGCCGCGAAATCCCGACGCGCGCAGGGCAATGCCAATGTGGCCTTCACCGTGGATGCCTCAGGCCGGGTGATATCGGCGCACGTGGTCCGTTCGTCCGGCGATGCCGAACTCGACCGTGCCGCGCTTGCGGTGCTGCAGGGCGCCACCGTGCCGGCGCCGCCGTCGGAACTAGGCTCGCGCGTCAGCCGTACGGCGCCATTTGTGTTCAGTTTGCGGGACTAGCAGCCGCCAGGAATTGAACGGTGTCTATCGCCGGCTCATCGATTGGCAGAGCGCCTCGACCTGTTCCAGGTAGAACGGCATTTGGTGCGCAGGATTCCAAAGGTTGGGATCGCCGACGCCATTGATGTCGATGGTCTGCATCATGAAGTCGAAATGGACGTGAAAGGCATCCGCCGCGCCCCAGAGGCTGTCGGCCTGCCAGGTATCGGCCATTGCCATGGAAATCAGCTGCCGGGCCTCGAAGCGGGCAGCATCCGGCGAGGCCGTCCGGCTGGCGATCAGGGCCTTCAGCCGAGATGCTTTCGCCGGCGTCGGCGCTCCTGATGGTCGCGATCATGTTCATTTGCTGGTCCCCTCAAATCTGTGCTCATGAATGTCCGTGTCGCGGGCTGCCGGCGATCAGGCCGAGGTCCGCGGCGATCTTTTCCAGCAGCGGCAGCAAGTTTTGCAGCACCGCGCTACGCTGTCCTTGGTTGAGCGTGGTTGCCTTTCGCGTGTGCCTTGGGGTGCATAGGGTTGCCGCTGAGCTGCGCATGTCTGGCCGGCCGTGCGCCGCGCAAGACGTCGAAGGCCTCGGCATAGGCCATGCCGAGCAGATAGGAGATCATGGGAAAACGGCTTGCTTCGGCCATCTGCACCAGCTCATTGGTCATCGTCGCGATATATTGGAGACTATCGAGCTCTGACTGACGTAAGGAATGATTTGACACGTGCTGCTCCTGTCATCGGATGGAACTCTGGGAAGGGGTATTGGCTACATTGGACATGTTAAGTCGGCTAATTGATCGACCAAGCCGCCGTAGTGCATGCCCTGTGAGAAGAAGGCGGTCTGCGTGCCAGCGGCAACCGTCAGCTTCGGGGCATTGTTGACTTTCTTGGCCATTTTCGTCCCTTTCCCGACCCCCCCAATGGGATCTGTTGAAGGATCCCCAAAAGGGATCCACGAGAAGAAAGGTATGGTCCGAGGAGTTAATCCTTTGTTAAAATTGTAGTAAATCAAATATGATCTAAAATGTCTTTCTTGACAGGAAAGTCTAAAAAATCGATTTTACTCAAATATGGAGTAGGCAATCGCTGGCATACGCTTTTTCGGGATATTCTTACTCTTATTTAGCGTAAGCAAGTGGCTAGCCCAGTCCATCCCGGGCGAGGCTGACGACGAGCTGATCGATACCGGGATCATCGAGCCTGATGACGTGCGCCATGCGGATCGCACGCCTGGGCGGGATATTGGACATGTCCTGCCGCATGATGACCGACACGAATGCCGGTCCGGTTTCGGTCAGAAGCATGGCCTTGCCTGTCAGTACCGGTTCGGAGATAGGCGCCCATTGCACCGAGATCAGCGACGGCTCGCCTGTCTGGCGGCGGTTGACGCCGCTGAAATAGATCCAGTTGAGACGCGAGATCGCCACGCCATAGTGGTTGCCGCGCGCCCGCGCCCATGTCGAGCCGCGGCGCTCCGACCATCCGGTAACCCTGCGGAATGTGACCAATTCGGCCTCGCGACGCACGAAGGTCACCGAGCGCATCAGGAGGTCGGCGCGGTTCGGAATCGAAAAATAGGTGAAATAGGTGCCGCTCGCGATCGACGGAGCGGGCGGGCGGATCATCTGGGTGAACAGGCTTTCGGAAATCGGCGGCAGGCCGGGAGCCGAGAGCTCAGGCGTGCCGGGGTCTCGGTACAGTTCGGGTTCATCGACGCGGAAGTAGTCGCAGATCAGCTTGGCGGTGGTCTTGTTGGGAACGGTCTGCCCCTGCAGGTAACGCTCGAACTGCGTGCGGTTGATGCCCAGCTCGCGGCACACCGCGCTGACGGAAGCATGGTCCTTGCAGAGCCGCCTGAGATTTGCAGCGAGATTCTCGCGAATGGACACTTTTTTGCTTCCGCGGGCGGCTTCTTCATTTCGAGTCGGAATCCGTATAGCGCCTTCGGTCGCCCCTGCCGAAACGCCTTGTCACAACACACAGAAAAAACTGATTTGAGAACGCCAGTCTAATGGGGCGGCTTCCAAAAAAAATAGCGTCTACCGGACAGAGGCCATCGCCATAAGTCCAATTGACAACCATTTCGCCTTGGGAACGCGAAATCGCATCTGGCCATTTTTGGGGGCATTGACGCCGTGGTATCGCATGATGCTTGGGCGTTACCGCTCGGGAAAGGCGGACAATCGATTATTCCGCTGGTGGAGCTGAGGAGGATCGAACTCCTGACCTCGTCATTGCGAACGACGCGCTCTCCCAGCTGAGCTACAGCCCCGTCCAGCGGATGGCGCATTTATCGGGGGACGCGGTTTCCTGTCAAGGCGGCGTATCACCGAAAACCCGACCGCAGGTCGCATGGCGGAACCTGCCCTTGCCGGTTTGGCGTGTAATGGCTACATGTCGGCAACAATTGGAGACCGGCATGCTCGCCCTCATTCAAACCATCGTCATGGCGCTCGACCTCTATTGGTGGGTCATCATCGCCTCGGCGATCTTTTCCTGGCTCTATGCATTCAACGTCGTCAACTCGCGCAACCAGTTCGTCGGCAGCATCGGCAACATGCTCTACCGGCTGACCGAGCCGGCGCTGCGGCCGATCCGGCGCTTCATGCCCGACCTTGGTGGCATCGACATCTCGCCGATCATCCTGCTGCTGATCCTGTTCTTCCTCAGGCAGTTCATTCTCACCACGGTGGCGCCGCTGCTGCTGGCCTGAAGATCGCATGAGCGCGCCGTACCGCATTAGCGAGAACGGCATCGAGCTGTTTGTCCGGTTGACGCCAAAGTCTTCGGTGGACAGGCTCGAAAGTGTCGAGACATCGGCGGACGGACGAAGTCACGTGAAGGCGCGGGTCCGCGCCGTGCCGGAAAACGGCGCCGCCAATCAAGCGCTGGAGAAGCTGGTCGCCAAGGCGCTGGGCGTGCCGGCTTCGGCCGTTTCGGTCGTTGCAGGCGGCACGGCCCGGCTCAAGACACTGCGCATTGTTGGCGAACCGGCTGCGCTGGCAAGACGTGTCGAAGCGCTCTGCGATCAATCCTCTGCCTGAAGTTCAATCAATCGCCCAGCGGCAAACGCGGATCGTCGACCTTCAGCGTGTTCACGCTCTGCTTGATGCGACGCAGGTTCTCCAGCACCTTCGGGCCGCGCGTCTCGGCGACCGATGTCACGATCATGTCGACGATCGCCAGCAGCGCGTAGCGCGACGATGTCGGCTTGTAGATGTTGCCGTCCTCGAGCGGCTGCAGGTGGATGACCGTGTCGGCGGCCTTGGCCAGTGCGGAGTCGGGCGCGGTGACGGCCACCGTGGCGGCGCCATATTGCTGGGCGACCTGCACCGCCTCGATGACCGAGCGGGCATAGCCGGAGACCGAGAAGGCGACCACGGTGGTGTCCGGCGTGGCGACGGCGGCGTACATGCGCTGCAGTTGCCCGTCGATCTGCGCCAGAACCGGCAGGCCGAGCCTGAACAGCCGGTTCTGCATTTCGGTCGCCATCATCGAGGAAATGCCACCCGAACCGATGCACAGCACATTGCCTGACGCAGCAAGGCGCGCGGCGACATCGACCAGCGTCGTCATGTCGAGATTCTCGCTGGCGCGCTGGATGGCTGTGACAGCCGCTTCGGTGATGGCCGACGCAATGCGCTGCTCGCGGGCGTCGCGGCTCAGCGGCTCCGGCGACAGATACTGGCCGCCGATGGCAATGGCCTGCGCCAGATGGAACTTGAAGTCGCGCAGGCCCTCGCAGCCGAGATTGCGGCAAAAACGGGTCACCGTCGGCTCACTGACGCCGACGCGCGCGGCAATCTCGGAGATCGCGGCCTTCGAGGCGAAGTCGAGGTCGGACAGGACAAGACTTGCCAATCGGCGATCCGATTTGGTGCCGTCCTGCGACATCAGCTGCAGCCGGGTGATGATGTCGGCAGGCGTCTTCATATCCGAGTTTCCGTCGTCATCTCAGAGGCAGGCCCGTCGCCGTGTCGAACAGATGGATGTTGCCGGGATCGACGGAGACCGGCAGCAGGTCGCCTGGCCGGACCGGCAGCCGGTCGCGGAACACGGCGCGTACCGTATCAGTGCCGATGGCACCGTAGACATGGGTTTCGGAACCAGTCGGCTCGACGACGTCAACCTTGAGCGTCATGGTGCCGGTGGCTTCACCGACGATGAAATGCTCGGGCCGGATGCCCGCCTCCACCGCACTGCCTGCCGGCACCGGCTTGCCGGCGAGCGCAAGCCGCCCGCCGCCGACCGACTCGAACCAGGTTTTCTCGGGCGTCGTCTTGAGAGCCCCGGACACAAAACTCATCGACGGCGAGCCGAGGAAGCCGGCGACGAACTTGTTGGCCGGCCGGTCATAGAGCTCCAGCGGTGCCCCGACCTGCTGGATCCTGCCGCGGTCCATCACCACGATGCGGTCGGCCATAGTCATGGCCTCGATCTGGTCGTGGGTGACGTAGACGATGGTCGATTTCAGCCGTTGGTGCAGCGCCTTGATCTCGGTGCGCATCTGCACGCGCAACTGTGCGTCGAGATTGCTGAGCGGCTCGTCGAACAGGAACACCGAGGGTTCGCGCACGATGGCGCGCCCCATGGCGACGCGCTGGCGTTGACCGCCTGAGAGCTGGCGGGGATACCGGTCGAGATAGGAGAACAGGTTGAGGACGCCGGACGCCTTCTTGACCTTCTGGTCGATGGCCGTGCGGTTCTCGCCCCGGATTTTCGGGCCGAAGCCGATATTGTCCGAGGCCTTCAGGTGCGGAAACAGCGCATAGGACTGGAACACCATGGCGATGTTGCGCTGCTGCGGCGGCAGGTCGTTGGCGCGCGTGCCGCCGATCAGGAGATCGCCGGAACTGATGGTCTCCAATCCTGCTAGCATGCGCAGCAAGGTCGATTTGCCGCAGCCGGACGGGCCGACCAGCACCACGAACTCGCCGCTCTTGATGTCGAGGCTGATGTCCTCGAGGATCTTGTGCTGGCCAAAGGATTTCGACAGGTTGCGAAACTCGACGTCGGTCATGGTCACGCTCCCAATATGTCGTCGATGAACGGCAGGCAGCCGGCGGTCAATCCCGCATCCACGGGCATCACCACGCCTGTTACGCCCGAGGCCCGGTCGGAAGCAAGGAAAGCTACCGCTTCGGCGACTTCCGAGGCGTTGACGATGCGGCCGAGCGGATAGAGCCGCTGCAGCTTGCCCAAGATCTTAGGGTCCTTGGCAAGGCGATGGTCCCAGGCGGCGGTGCGGATCGATCCGGGGCAAACCACATTGGCGCGCACGCCGCGGCGGCCGAGCTCGACGGCGATCGATTTGGAATATGCGTTGATGCCGGCCTTTGCGGCGGCATAGGCGGGGTTGCCGAAATGCGCGATGGCGTTGACGGAGGAAATGAAGACGACGCTGCCCGAACCGCGCGCGGCCATCGCCTTGGCAATGGGATCGGCGAACATCATCACGCCGGTCAGGTTGAGGTCGAGTTCGTGCTCGATCCTGTCCGCCGTCAGCGCATCAAGCGTCTCGGCGCGGGTCCAGCCGGCATTGTTGATCAGGATGTCGGGGACGCCGTCCTTTTCAAGCACGGCGGCGATCGTGGCTTCGATCGAGGCCCGGTCGAGAAGGTCGAAGACATGGCGCGAGGCAAGGTGCGGGCTCGCCAGCGCCTCTTGCGACTGGTCGCAGCCGACCACCCGCGCGCCCCTGTCGGCCAGCAATGCGACGATCGCCGAGCCAAGGCCACCACCGGCGCCGGTGACTATGACGGTCCTGCCTTCGAATTCGGCTCTCGAAACCACGGCGCTTGCTCCTCCCGCAGGTCGGGCAGATGCCGGGAGGCTAAAGAACGCGATGTAATTAAGCAACATATTAATCCGCTTGCATGCGGCGAATTCATCGATAATGTAGGAAAGTCACATAAATCTTGTGTCAGCACCGGCACAAGGAGCGCGAATGCGCGAACAAATGGGAGAGATCGGATGAACCTTGCAAAATGGACGGCTGGCCTGATGGCCGGAATGGGCATGCTGGCCTTCGCGGCGCAGGCAGAGGCCGGCGAAGTGCGGGTTACCGTCGCTGAATACAGCGCCAAGACCGGCCCCTACTTCGAGCAGGTCAAGAAGGAGTTCGAGGCGAAGAACCCCGGCATCACGGTCAAGTTCGAGGTGGTGCCGTGGGATGTGCTCTTGCAGAAGCTGACCACCGACATAACCGCCGGCACCAATGCGGATCTCTCCATCATAGGCACGCGCTGGCTGATCGATTTCGTCCAGCAGGATGTCGCAGAGCCGCTCGACAGCTATATCACGCCCGAATTCAAGGGCCGCTTCATCGACACCTTCCTGTCGCCCTCGATCATGGGCGGCAAGACCTACGGCCTGCCGATCGCCGCTTCGGCGCGCGCCATGTATTACAACAAGGAGCTGTTCGAGAAGGCCGGCATCGCCAAGCCGCCGGCAACCTGGACCGAACTGCAGGAGGATGCGCGCAAGATCAAGGCGCAGGGTGCCTTCGGTTTCGGCCTGCAGGGCAAGGAGATCGAGACCGACGTCTATTACTATTACGCGATGTGGTCGCAGGGCACCGAGATCCTCAACAAGGACGGCACGTCGGGCCTCGGCACGCCGGGCGCGCTCGAAGCCGCCAAGCTCTACAAGTCGATGATCGACGAGGGGCTGACCGAGCCCGGCGTCACCTCCAACAACCGCGAGGACGTGCAGAACCTGTTCAAGCAGGGCAAGGTCGGCATGATGATCACGGCGCCCTTCCTGTCCAACCAGATCAAGGAGGAGGCGCCGAGCCTCAAATACGGCGTGGCCGCCATTCCGGCCGGTCCGACCGGCGCGCGCGGCACCTATGGCGTCACCGACTCCATGATCATGTTCAAGAACTCCAAGAACAAGGACGAGGCTTGGAAGCTGATGGACTTCCTGTTCACCACGGAGCAGCGCGCCAAGTTCACGCAAGGCGAAGGCTTCCTCCCGGTGAACAAGGAAGAGGCCAAGATGGATTATTACGTCAACAACGCCGATCTCGCCGCCTTCACCGCCCTGCTTCCGGATGCCCGTTTCGCGCCAGTCATCCCGGGCTGGGAAGAAGTTGCCCAGATCACCTCGGATGCCATGCAGAAGATCTATCTCGGCGGCGATCCCGAGGCAGGCTTGAAGGACGCCGCGGCCAAGGCCAATGCGGTGCTGAAGAAATAGGGCGTATCTCCCTGCGCCCGTGGCGCGCCCCCGACTCAGGCGGGGCGCGCCACATTTTTGACTTCCTGCCGGGTGCAGCGGATCCGAAATTCGCATAAGCAGAAACTCAGATCCAGCGCACCGGGACTCAACCCAAGCCGATGCAAAATCGCTTCCTGCCCTATCTCCTGACCTTGCCCAGCCTGTTCCTGGCGGCGGTGGTCATCTTCTGGCCGGTCTGGGACCTGATCCAGATCGCGACACATGACGTCAATCGCTTCGGTCAGTTGCGCGAGTTCAGCGGCCTTGCCAATTTCGCCGCGCTGACCGCCGATCCCGATTTTGTCGCCGCACTCTGGCGCACCGGGCTGTGGACCGTGCTGGTGGTCGGCGGCGCGCTGCTGCTCTCGATCCCGGTGGCGATGATCCTCAACACCGATTTCTATGGCCGGGGCCTTGCCCGTGTCATCATCATGCTGCCCTGGGCGGTGTCGCTGACCATGACGGCGGTGGTCTGGCGCTGGGCACTGAGCGGCGAAAGCGGCATGCTGAATTCGGCGCTGATCGGGCTTGGCCTGATCGACCACAACATCCAGTGGCTGGCACAGGCCGGAACCGCCTTTCCGATGCAGGTTCTGATCGGCATCTTGGTGACGGTGCCGTTCACCACCACGATCTTCCTCGGCGGCCTGTCGTCGATCCCGGACGATCTCTACGAGGCGGCCGCACTGGAAGGTGCAACGCCGCTGCAGCAGTTCCGCGAGATCACTTTTCCGCTGCTGAAGCCGTTCATCAACATCGCCATCGTGCTCAACACCATCTACGTCTTCAACTCGTTCCCGATCATCTGGGTGATGACGCAGGGCGGGCCGGCCAACTCGACCGACATCCTGGTCACCCATCTCTACAAGCTCGCGTTCCGCATCGGCAAACTCGGCGAGGCTTCGGCGGTGTCGCTGGTGATGTTCGCCATATTGCTGATCTTCACCATGATCTATGTGCGCCTCGCGATGCGGGAGCAGCGCGCATGACTGGCAAGCTGAAGCGCACCGTCATCGCCTGGCTGTTGCTGGCGCCCTTGATCGTGGTGACGATCTTTCCCTTCGCGGTGATGTTCCTGACGGCGGTCAAGCCACGGACCGAGGTGCTGACACCCACATGGTGGCCGAGCGAGTTCCGCTGGTCGAATTTTTCCGACATGTGGGTGGCGACCGGCTTCGGCCAGGCGCTGGCCAATTCACTCTATGTCTCGGTGATCGCCACCCTCGGCGCCATCTTGATCTCGGTGCCGGCGGCTTACGCGATGTCGCGCTTTCGCTTTGCCGGTTACGGCGCCTTCCGTCAGTTCCTGCTGATCTCGCAGATGATCTCGCCGATCGTGCTGGTGCTCGGCCTGTTCCGGCTGATGGCCGCCTGGGGGCTGGTCGAATCGACCACCGCGCTCGGCTTCATCTACATGGCCTTCAACGTCGCCTTCACGGTCTGGATGCTGCAGAGCTATTTCGACACCATTCCGCGTGACCTCGAGGAGGCGGCCTGGATGGAAGGCGCCGGCCGCTGGCTGACGCTGCGCAAAGTGTTTCTGCCGCTCTGTCTGCCGGCGATCGCGGTGACGGCGATCTTCACCTTCATCAACGCCTGGAACGAATTCGTCGTGGCGCTGACCATGCTGCGCAGCCAGGAGAGCTACACGCTGCCGATCCAGGTGTTCTCGTTGGTCGCCGGCCGCTACACGATCGAATGGCATCACGTCATGGCCGCGACGCTGCTGGCCACTTTGCCGGTAGCGATCCTGTTCATCTGGCTGCAGCGTTATCTCGTTCGGGGGCTGGCGCTCGGGGCGGTCAAGTAGCGATCCCAGCAAGTCCAGGAAAAGTGCGCGGCGGTTTTCCGTCCGGAATTGCGAAAAGTCTACGGAGCTTTCATGCGCGTCTTCACCGCCTCGCTGGCGACGGAAACAAACACCTTCTCGCCGGTGCCGACCGACCGGGCCTCGTTCGAGATGGCGTTCTATGCCGGGCCGGGCAAGCATCCGGAAACGCCGACCCTGTGTTCCTCGCCGATCGTGGCGCTGCGCCGTTGCGCGGCCGCGGAAGGGCTGACCGTGATCGAGGGCACCGCGACCTGGGCCGAGCCCGGCGGTCTCGTGCAGCGGCAGACTTATGAAGCGCTGCGCGACGAGATACTCGGCCAGCTCAAGGCGGCACTTCCGGTCGATGCCGTCATTTTGGGCCTGCATGGCGCCATGGTGGCGCAGGGTTATGATGATTGCGAGGGCGATCTGCTGGAGCGCGTGCGCGGCATTGTCGAGCCCGGCGTGGTGATCGCCTGCGAGTTCGATCCGCACAGCCATCTGACCCCGAAGCGCGTGGCGGCGTCCGACATCATGGCCTACTTCCTCGAATTCCCGCACACCGATTTCTACGAGCGCGGCGAGCACGTCGTCGAACTTGGACTTGCCGCGGCGCGCGGCGAGATCAAACCCGTCATCTCGACCTTCGACTGCCGCATGATCCAGGTGCTGCCGACCAGCCGCGAACCGATGCGCTCCTTCGTCGACCGCATCAAGGCGCTGCACGGCAAGGACGGCGTGCTGTCGGTCTCGGTCATCCATGGCTTCATGGCCGCGGACGTGCCCGAAATGGGCACGCGCATCCTTGTCGTCACCAACGATGACAAGGCCAAAGGCGATGCGCTGGCGGAGCGGCTGGGACGCGAGCTCTATGCCATGCGCGAAACGACGGCGATGACGATGCTGAGTGCGGCCGACGGCATCGATCGGGCGCTGGCCGTTGGTGCCGAAAATCCCGGCAAGCCCGTGCTCATCGCCGACATCTGGGACAATCCCGGTGGCGGCGTTCCCGGCGACGGCACCATCGTGCTTCGCGAACTGCTGGCGCGGGGCATCACAAGCGTCGGCGTGGCGACGATCTGGGATCCGGTCGCGGTGACTTTCTGCCAGGCGGCGGGCGAGGGCGCGGTCATCGACCTGCGCTTCGGCGGCAAGGCCGGGCCGCAGGCGGGCGAGCCGATCGATGCGCGCGTGACGGTGTTAAAGGCCGTTGGCGAAGGCTGGCAGAGTTTCGGTCCGAGCCGCGTGACATTGGGACCGTCAGCGGTGGTGCGCATCGAAGGCACCGAGGTCGATGTGATCCTGAACACCAATCGCACGCAGACCTTCGAGCCCGATGTCTTTTCCAACATCGGCGTCGATCCGCTGACGAAGGACCTACTGCTGATCAAATCAACGAATCATTTCTACGCCGGCTTCGAGCCGATCGCCGCCGAGATCATCTATGTCGCGGCGCCGAGTTCGTATCCCAGCAATCCGGCGGCGACGAATTACACGAAGCTGAGCCGGCCAGTGTGGCCAAGGGTGGCTGATCCTTGGGCGGTGTAGGGTTCTTCCTCCTCCCACAAGGGGGCCCGTTGCGCAATATTGCGGGAGGCTTGTTGTGAGGATTGAGGGCGGCCATTTTCGTTGCTTTGGAGGCTTT
>NZ_VFVQ01000038.1:0-25507 GCF_006442195.1 Mesorhizobium sp. B2-3-13 | reverse complement strand
CGTTCGCGGGACCGGAAGCGGTGCTCGCCTATCTGTCGCGCTACACGCACCGGGTCGCCATCTCGAACCGGCGCCTGGTCGCCTTCGACGAGAGCGTCGTCACCTTCCGCTACAAGGCCTATCGCCGCAACGGCGCCGACCGGCAGCAGGTCATGACGCTTGCCACTCACGAGTTCATTCGTCGGTTCCTGCTCCATGTCCTGCCGCGCGGCTTCCATCGCATCCGTCACTACGGCTTGCTCGCAGGCGGCTCTCGCAAGGACTGCCTCGCGCTCGCCCGCCAACTCCTGGACGTCGCCGCGCCGCCCGATGACGATAATCTCGACGATCCGGACAACTTCCGCCCGCCGTGCCCTTGCTGCGGCGGACGCATGATCGTCATCGAGACGTTCGAACGGTGGAGGCAACCGCGCGGACCGCCGGACGCAACGGCGACGAACCGGGAGAACGTCCCATGATCCGGCATGGCATGGTCGAGCCTTCAGCTGCAGGTGCTCAGCCGCCGGCGACGTATCCACGCGAGTCCATGGTGACTACCGTCGCCGAAAGGCGCGCGTCCGGACCTGCGCCGAGCCGGCAACATCGCGCGCAAGCGCAACAATGCGGCATGCCCGTATCAATCGCGGCGTCTCCCGGCGGCGGTCGCGCCATCGCCGACACCAGCCGCAGATCGAAATCCCCATAGCCATCGCCTGCGGCCCGCGGGTTCCTTCCTCGGGGACTTTCGTACGCCTGCCAGCGCCCGAAACTCTTCACGGAAGCGGATTGGCAGCTTCAGGCTGCGGCTCCTCAAGGGCGGACATTCAGGTTGCGCGGGCATCGTCGTGAGATGACCGATGCCGGAAGCGAGTTCCGCCCGTAAAGCCGGCTGATGAGATGGAAGAGCAACTGCCCGCCGGCTTGGGCGAAGAGCTCATCGAGCACCACGAAGCCGAGCCGGCTTGCTAAGCACAAGGTTGCTCCGCGCAGTTTCTGTTGACGAGTCTCAGGCCCCTGTCAACGCACCATGGACGAGTGCGCGCAGCTCTTTGCGCACCGGAATGGCGCTCGAAGGCAGCAGTTGCGTGAATAGAATGACAACCACGTCGTCGACCGGGCTCACCCAGAAGAAGGTGCCTGCCGCCCCGCCCCAGCCATAGTCGCCCACTTGCGCCGAAATTTGCGCCTTAGCCGGATCGAGGACGACGGAGCCCAGCAGGCCGAACCCGACGCCGTCAAACTGGGTCTCGGCCCAAACTTCGGTTGCCATCGAGGCAAGATCTCCCGGTAGGTGATTGCGCGCCGCCAATCTCAAAGTGCGGGGACTGAGGATGCGTTTGCCGTTGAGTTCACCTCCAGCCCGCAGCATTTCGGCGAACCGCCAATAGTCGTCGATGGTTCCGACGAGCCCGCCTCCGCCGCAGAACGTATCAACCTTGCCTTGCCGCCACTCCGAAACCTCCGGCGCTTCGTGCAAAGCCATGCCGCCAGCCGTAGCCTCATAGAGCGGGGGGAAACGGCTGATCTCAGACTCCGGCACAGCGAAGCCGGTGTCGGTCATGCCGAGGGGCTCGAAGATGCGACTCGCGAAGAATTTGTCGAGCGTCGTTCCGGAAACGACTTCCACGACACGGCCGATGACATCGGACCCGGTGCTGTATTGCCATCTCGTGCCCGGCTCCCATTCCAGTGGCAGCTCGGCGATCCTGCGCACCATCTTGTCGAGCCCACCGTAGGCAAGGGCGAGGCCGAGTTTTTCCTTGGCATAAGCTTCACCGAGCAGTCGGGGGTTCGTAAAAAGGCTTAGGCCAGATGTGTGAGTCAGCAGATGGTGGATCGTCATCTTCGTTTTGATGGGCACCGTTTGGTCCAGCGACGTTGCGCCCGGTATCAGAAGTTGCCTATTTTTGAATTCCGGCAGGTAAGCTTCGACCGGATCGTCGAGATGCAGGCGCGCCTCCTCGTACAGCATCATCAGCGCGACGGCGGTGACAGGCTTGGTCATCGAGTAGATGCGGGCGATGAGGCCGCGCTGCCAAGGCCGCTTGGCTTCGACGTCGGCGTGCCCGGCGCAGTCGAAAAAGGCGAGTTCTCCATGACGCGCGATGAGCACCGCACCTCCCGGCCAGCGCCCGGTGTCGGCATATCGCTGCATCCACCGCTTCAGTCGCGCCAGCCGCGCCTTGTCGAAGCCGAGGTCCGCAGGATCACGAACTGGTTCGCCACCAAATTGACTCATCGCGCAAATGTCCTGTCGCAGGCGAAGGCCCTTTGGACAATTCTGCGCTCTCCCCGCATTATTGCCAATAGTTGCCTGCTTGACCACCAGTGAAGCTGCAGACGACGCATGCGGCCGACCGGACACGGTCCGAGACCTCGTTGAGATGGCCGCCACTGACAAGAGAAGCAGCAAACAAGGCTGGCTTCGACAATCACACCTACAGCAAAGCGTTGATGACCACCGCGCTACGCAGCACACCATGTCCTGGGATATCGCCTAAGGTTTGCTTGCGCGTTTTACATCGATGGAATAGCCGGCCGATTCTGGTCAGCAACGATACGGTGGAATACCCACAGAATGGCTGGGCAAACCAGGAGTAGGACGGCGCCGAAGTCGAGCGCGGCGCTCGCGGAGCCCAGCGACGTGGAAAGCTTTCCGCCGATCGCGGATCCAACCGGGCTCCCGGCATAGAAGGTCGCATAGAATATTCCCATTCCGACCGCCCGCGTTTTTGGCCCGAGCACGCGCGCAGGAAGGCTCATGATCGCACCGGCGGGCAGGCCGCAAACGGTCCCGACGGCAATGACGACAGGAAGCACCTGGCCACTTCGCGACAGGAGAACCGTCAGCAGCGCAAAGCCGATGCAGCCTGCGACAATGATAGCTTCGCCGCGTTTGGTCAGATCAGCGAGCAAGCCTCCTAAGGGGACCGAAATCGCCGTGAGCCAGAGGACGATGCTGATCGTTGATCCAGCTGCAGCCATGGACCAGCCTCGCTCGACGAGCATCGTTGGGCCGAAACTGAAGATCATCACCAAACCGAGATTGTAGAGACACCAGATCGAGCTAGCGGCAATCACCGCATAGACCGTTTCCGAGGTCACACTGCCTCGTTCGCCTTCAACGGAGACGGCCGCCTCCGGCGCGCGATAGAAAAAGGCCATGAGGACGAGGCCGATCAGGATCCACCCTGCGACGGCAAAGTTGACGAGATGAAGTCCGAACCTCGTTGCGATCCATGGCAATAGCATGAGCGAGATTGCGATGCCCACCGGCCAGGAGTTGACGAAAATGGCCATTGCGGTTGCGATTTCGCGGCCGGTGAACCAGTCGGCGACCATCTTGGTCATCAGGACGCTCAGGAGAATGCCGCCAGTGCCGGCGATCAGTCGGCCTGCGATTTGTACGCTCCATGACGCCGACGAGGTCATCAGCAATTCGCCTGCCAGCATCGCCAGGAGCGCGGCGAGAACCGTCGCCTTGTCGCCATAGCGGCGTCCGATGGTGCTAGCGGGGAAGGCGAGCAGGACGCCCGGCGCAAAATAGATTCCGATAAGGATGCCGATGTCGGCCAGGCTGGCGCCAGTGCCTTGGCCCAGCTGCGGCGCTACGGCCCCCACGCTGCCGAACTGGAAGGCGAAGGCGGCACGCGCGACGAACAAGACGGCAAGAATGGTCCAACGGCTTGGCACTTAAATCCTCCCCTGGGACCGGCGATCGGCGCATGGCTTCCACCAAATGCGTCGCGTACTAGTCCTCTTCGTCATGAATCAACGTTTGCAGTTCATGTTGCCCAGCGGCCCAGGCAAGCCCCTCTTCCAACCGATCGTCTCCCCAGAATGTTTCGCCATCCACGACGAAGGCTGGGGAGCCGAAAATGCCATAGCTGCGCGCCGCGTCGGTCTCCGCCTTGAGACGCTCATGGGCGCGGGCGCCATCGGCCTTGGCAATCACATCGTCGACGCCCTGACCGAGAGGAGCCAGCACTCGCGCCAGATGGGCGCGGCTGCCCAGTTCCATGCCTTCCAGGTACCACGCCCTGAAGCTTGCGACGGTGTAGGCCTCGCACCAGCCCTCTTCGGCCGCCACCATCGCGACCCGGTTGGCCAGAAGGTCCGGATCGGTCGGCCAGATGGGAGCCCTGACGTAGGGGACGCCGTGCGTCGCCGCGCGCCGCTCCACATCGCGCCACATGTACTTCACCTTTGCGGCCTGGGTGCGGAGGGCAATGTTGTTCTCGGCCATCACGGTGCGGACATTGAAGGGACGCCATCGAACGGCAACGCCCGACTGTTTCGCCATAGCGTCAATGCGCATCACCGACAGATATGCGTAGCCGCTCCCGAAGAAATAGAAGAAGTCGATCTGCTTCATTCCCACCGTCTCCGCGGCCGCGCCAAGTCGGCAACAAACCTATTCCTCAGTCGGTGCTGTTAAAGCTGCACATGCGTATGAGCCATGACCAGTCGGCCTGTCGCTCGAAGACGTCGACCGACGTTCCGTTGCCGACCTCCAAGCCCTCGGTATACGTCGCCAGGCACCAAGCCAGGTCACCGGATCCGCCCGCATGTATCACTTCCATTTTCTTGTCGGTCGCCTCGCTGTGCCCGTTCGTCCAGGTTGTGTGGAGAGCTTCGATCGCGTCTCGGCCTCTAGCCGGAGGCGCGTAGGGCGAATGCAATTCAGCATCGGCCGTAAACATCGCGCCGCATGTTTTGGCGTCGCCGGCACGATAGGCAGCTACATAGGCATTACAGAAAACCTGCAGTTCCTCGTGGATCGACATCGGCGGCTCCCCGGGGGGTGAGATTGCTATATTAGCGATTTCTTGGATATGCGACAATCCTCCCATGCTGGTCGGCCGCTGGCCATCGTCCCACCCAAAAGATGGTCTGCGGTCGAACTCTTCTTGCAAGCCTGGACGCATCGCTGACCCGAAGCCCGCGCCAAAAAAATAATCCAAATCGTTGTCCTAGCCGAGGCAAACGTCCTTCGTTCCAGGAGGACCTTCACACGTGTTGGGGTACGCCGAGCAGCATCTGTTGGTTGATCCCGGCCTGCGACGGATCGCCAATGAAGGTGCTGCCAAAGCCGTTACTGCTCGACGGGAAGCCCGAAGCCATGGTTCACCAGCATCGCGACTAACCGTCATCGCGGTGGTCCGCACGGTGGGGGCGTCGGTCTCCGCTCTGGCAGTATGCCACCTCATACCGCGCGCATGTGTCCGCTTATGGGATGTCGTAAGGCGGGCTCTACGTCTGAGTTGCGGCGCAAAGCTGCCGTTCGCGTCGTGGATAGCTTTCGGGTCAGACTCTCCCGCTCCCTACCGGTCTTTGCAGCACCGAGACAGGCCCATCACGCCCGACACTGTAGAAAATATCGCATGCTCTCCGAGTGGGGGAAAGGCGGTAGCGCTCTGGCGACTCGATCCCCTGCATCGAATGGCATGACGGGGGGACCATCTGGGCCAGATCGAGGGCAATTGCTGCAGATAGTTTCATGTGCGATGGCATTGCGCGAACAGGCAAATGATCGGGAACCGAACCAATCCACAGAAATATTTTGTTGGTATTTTTGTTGGCTAGCCCCGCTATTGCGCGCGTCCCAACTATCTGGAAACAAAGCTGGAATTCTTTCTTTTTAGATTCCGCCTCTGGCACCATCCTTTTAAAAAGAAAATCAAGTCCTTTATGAAGCGATCCTGGTTGCTGTCATATCGCATGCGCCTGTTGCAGGCGCGTTCGCGTGTCGGCGCTTAGGCTTTCTTGTCGCCATTGGGATTTGGTGCCGGCGCCTCTCGCACGTCTCGCGGTGGCGGATCGATGTGCTCAAGCTCTGACGGTGCTTCCTTGTCCGGCCGACTGACGGGTGGCTGCGGGCCGGGCTTCGGCTGCGGTTCGTTGATCTTGGCTGGCATATCCGGTTAACTGGAATCCACAGGCTCTTGTTCCCTGATGCCTTAAAAGAACCCGATGCCTTAAAGGACCTGGAGACCGAAGCCGCCAAAAGCGTGTCACGGTGAAACAAACAGATCACAGTTTGCGATAGTCGGGATGAATGGTGCTCCGAAGAGCGTTCTAACTTTAGTTCGCCGGGTGCTCACATGAACCCCGAGCACCCAAAATCAAATGCTTTTGGGAGAACGACCATGAAACATCTCCTCATTCCGGTGATGGCAGGCTTGCTCATAGGTTCCACCAGCATGGCTTTGGCCACCAATGTCCACACGGTGACGGGCACAACAGGTCAGCCCAGCCAAGAAATCGGAACTGCTCAAACAGGAAGTGCGACCCCCGGCCACGCCAGCTCTGCTCCGGGCTCAGCCTTCAACCCGGATGGGAATGCCGGAACACATTACGCCGGCACCCAGCCACAAAACTCGAAAAATCCGAAGAGCGTATCTCAATACGACGCGGCCGGCTTCCAGCAGTCCCATAATCATTAGGTGACAGCACGGTCCGCGAAACAACAGGCCCGGCCGCAGAGGCAGCCGGGCCGGCGCATTCGCCAGTCGACGCCACACTTGTTGGCGTGGACAAGGCGCCGGGAAACTCGTCAGCAGCACGTTTCGTGCTCACGTAAATCTATTTACCTGCCGGTCATAGCAGGCGCGGCGCTGGTGAAGGCAGTTTCCAACCCTCTGATTTCGGAATTTATCGGGACTAGGCTTCCGCCGGCGTGCCCGCCCTGTCACAAAGATCGATTGACGGAACGACTTTGCTCTCACCGGGCTTCTGTCGGATTCAATTTGCTTGGCGCCCCACAATCCCTAGGGCAAACTCCCTGCCGGGGCTGCAGGAGGTGAAATGAGAGCACGCGCAGCAACGCTGGGGGATCTCGAGGACGTCTTCCATGGCCTGTCCAAGCGGATGTCGGACGAGTACGCGGCGGCTGGCAAGGACAGCAAGATCGCCTACGACAATCTGATGATGAATTTGAAAGAGGGCCGGGCGCACGCGCTTGTCGAGGGCGAGAAGGCCGTGGCGATCATCGCCTGGCATGAAAACAGCGACGCCGCCGACACGCTGTTTGCCGCTCAGGAGGATTTCTTCCGCGGCTCGACCGTCCGTTTCTGCAAGCGGCATATCAGGCATATCCAGGCGCTCGCCGGCAACCTTCCCATCCACTCGCGCAGCTGGCTCAAGGGGCCCGATGTCGCCAGATGGTTCGGCATTATCGGCTATGTCGAACGCGGCCAAGAGAACGGCGCCAAGCTGTTCGAACTGCCGCCGGCGCGCTGAGTAGAAATTCTACCGCACCGCGAACGCCGCCTGAACCGCCCGGTTGACCGTCACCGGCAGGATCGACATGTGGTTCTCGCCGGCATCCAACTCGAAGCTCGCCCGCAGGCCCGGGAGCGCGTCGAGGCGTTCAGCCATTGCCCGAGAGCAGTTTGCCGAACAATCCGGCCGGGATTTGCCAGCGCTGCGACTCCCCGCCGCAGCCGCCTCTGAATTGATCGGCGGCATTGCCTTTCTCCCACGGACACCGTCCACTATGGATGGGCGATGGCGTACCATCCGGGCGGCGACGCTGTTGCATTCGAGCCAGGTGGCCGAAAGATCGGTGACAAGCGCGGCCGGAAAGTGTTGAAGATAATCGTCAACATGGAGAGGGACGTGCGATCGGGTTGCGCTCGGCAGGCGTTGATGGTTTGTTGCCGGTCAGCGGAGATCAAGTGATGCGAGAATCCATGGGTCAAGACGAATACGGGTCGGCGAGCCCCTTCGATCCGGACGACCTGCCGAATTTGAACGCGATCGGACCAGGGATCGGCAACAACGACTTCGAGAAATACGCGGTTGCCGTGATCATCGTGTTCGGCGCCCTGATCATCGGCGGGCTTATGGCAGCGTCGATGACTTTCGGCCATCGCAACGGCTTCCTCTTCGCGCTGGGCGGCGCCACGTCGGCCTGGATATCGGGTAACGCGCTGCTGCTCGACCGGCCACGCATCTATGCGCTGTTCGTCGGCATCGCTGCCCTGATGCTGATTGCATCGACCGTCACGCTGGTGACCTGACGGCTCCTGCCGGGCCAATGAGGCGGAGGCCGGTCCCGAAAGGCGGAATCCGGCCTTGTCAGGCAAGGAACAGGTTTGCGGCCTGTCAATATCCAAGCGCTTCGCCCGATGCCGCGCGGCTGTCGATTGCGCCATTGTAGCGCGCGCCGCCGCCCTTCTTGATTTCCGCCAGGCTCTTGCCGCCGACCAGGATTCCGGCCGCCTGCCCCCAGCTCTGGTCAGCGAGATCGAGGTGATAGCCCATGCCGGCCAGCAGCCTTTCGGTGTCGGGCGAAAGGCCGAACGGCTCGATGTAGACGGTGTCGGGCAGCCATTGGTGATGAATGCGCGGCGCATCGATCGCCTCCTGGATGTTCATGCCGTGGTCGATGACGTTGACGATCGCTTCCAGCGTGATGGTGATGATGCGCGAGCCGCCGGGGCTGCCGATGACCATGAACGGCTTGCCGTCCCTGGCCACGACTGTCGGGCTCATCGAGGACAGCGGCGTCTTCTTCGGCTGGATAGCGTTGGCTTCGCCCTGGACGAGGCCATAGAGGTTTGGCACGCCGGGTTTCTGGGTGAAGTCGTCCATCTCGTTGTTGAGCAGGATGCCGGTGCCGTCCGCCACTACGCCGGCGCCGAACGAGCCGTTCAACGTGTAGGTGACCGCGACCGCGTTGCCGTCCTTGTCGATAATCGAATAATGCGTCGTCTCCTTCGATTCGCCAAAACCCTTCGGCATCAGGTCCTGCGACACACCGGCCCGGAACGGATCGATCTTGTCGCGGATGTCCTTGGCATAGGCTTTATCCAGCAGCTTGGAGATCGGGTTGTCGACGAAATCGGGATCGCCGAGCGCCGAGTTGCGGTCGACATAGGCGTGGCGCATCGCCTCGACCATGACATGCACCGTTTCGGCCGAGCCGGCGCCGAGATAGGACAGCGGGTAGCCTTCCAGCACGTTGAGGATTTCGCAGATGATGACGCCGCCTGAGCTCGGCGGCGGCGACGAGATGATCTCGTAGCCACGATAGGAGCAGGTGACGGGCTTCAGCTCGCGCACCGCATAGTGTTCGAAATCACCCTTGGCCAGGATACCGCCCCTGGCGCCGCTCGCCTTGACGATGGCGTCAGCGATGGCGCCTTTGTAGAAGGCATCGGGACCTCTCTCGGAAATGGCTGAGAGCGACGCGGCAAGGTCGGGCTGAACCAGCTTCTCGCCGATGCCATAGGGCTTGCCACCGGGTTTGAGGAAGGCGGCGGCCGCCGCTGGGTCCCTCGCCAACCTTTCAGCGCCGCCGGCGAATGAGGCTGCATCGCCCTGGTTGAGGATGAACCCGTCCTTGGCATAGTTGATCGCCGGCGCCATCAAATCCTGCCTGGACAAGGTGCCGTATTTCTGGCGCGCCATCTCGAAACCGGCGACGGAACCCGGTACGCCGACCGCGAGGTAGCCGTCGAGGCTGGCGCCCTTCACCGGGTTGCCATCCTTGTCGAGATACATGGTCTTGGTCGCGGCAAGCGGCGCCCGCTCACGAAAATCAAGGAAGGTCGATTTGCCGTCCTTGAAGCGGATGGTCATGAAGCCGCCGCCACCGATATTGCCGGCGTTGGGGTAGACCACGGCCAAGGCATAGCCGACAGCGACAGCCGCATCGACGGCATTGCCGCCCTTTTTCAGAACCTCGACGCCAACTTCGGAAGCCAGATGCTGGGCCGTGACGACCATGCCGTTCTCGCCCTTGGCCGGTGCTGGTGACGCGGCGAAGGCCGATGGCGAAAAGGCGAAAGTGATGGAAAGGCTGAGGGCGATCAGCGTCCGGCGGGTGAGGTGCATGGCGGGTTCTCCAGGTGGTGCTTGCTAAGAAGAGCTACTTGGAGCGATCGAGTCCATCTTCAATGAAGACATTCACGGGTTGGTGACTGCCCGCTTGTGGGGAGATACAGGGCGTGAGGGATCGCCAACCTTCAGACGTTTGTTCATCCAGGTTTGATTGTGAGGCAGCTCAATCAGCTGAGACGTCGGCGGGACAGCGCCCCCCTCTGTCCTGCCGAACATCTTCCCCGCAAGAGGGGAGATCGGCTCTACCTCAAACGATCCCGCCGGAGCCGCCTGCGACGGCTGGCCGTTCGGCCGCGACCTTGGCGCGGTAGCCCGCTGCCCGGTAAGCGGCGACCGGATCGATGGCGCCACCGGTCTTCAGCCGCGCCATGGCAAGGATCGGATCGACATCGGTGCGGTAAGCCGCCTTCAGCATCTGCGTCGCCATCAGCGCGTCATTGCCGTCCTGAAAACCTTCAAGCGCCTTGCGGTCGACCAGCAGCGCCTGCGCATAGGCGCGCTGCACCTCGACCGCCGACAGCATCAGGCTTTCGATCGGATCGGTGACGTTGTGGCTCTGGTCGAGCATATGGGCGGGATCAAAGCCTTCGGCGCCGGAAAGCTCGGCATCGACCAGTTCGTTGAAGACGAGGAACAGCCGGTAGGGATCGATCGAGCCGGCATCGAGATCGTCGTCGCCATATTTCGAATCGTTGAAGTGGAAGCCGCCGAGTTTTTTGAACTGGATCAGCCGTGACACGATCATCTCGATGTTGACGTTGGGCGCATGGTGGCCGAGGTCGACGAGGCAGAACGCCTTGTCACCCAATTCCTTGGCGATGATGTAGTTGGTGCCCCAGTCCTGCACGACGGTGGAATAGAAGGCCGGCTCGTACATCTTGTGCTCGGTGAACAGCTTCCAGTCGGCCGGCAGGCCGGCGTAGACTTGCCTCATGGCATCGAGATAGCGCTCGAAGGCTTTGGCGAAATTGACCTGGCCGGGGAAATTCGAGCCGTCGCCGATCCACACCGTCAATGCCCTGGAGCCCAGCGTCTTGCCGATCTCTATGCATTCGAGATTGTGCTCGACCGCCTGCCGGCGCGTACCGGCATCGGAATGCGACAGCGAACCGAATTTATAGGAGAGCTTCTGATCCTTCGTGTCCGAGAAGGTGTTGGAATTCATGGCATCGAAACCGAGACCGAAGCGGGAAGCCGCCTGCTTCAGCCGGTTCGGATCGGCCTTGTCCCACGGGATGTGCAGGGAGACGGTCGGGGTCGCCTGCGTCAACTGCTTGATGACGGCGCAATCCTCGATCTTGTCGAAGATGTCGCGTGGCTCGCCAGCGCCCGGGAAGCGGGCGAAGCGGGTGCCGCCGGTGCCGACGCCCCAGGAGGGGATCGCGACGGCGAATTTCTCGACCTTGTCCCTGATCGCATTGATGGCAATGCCGCGCCGGTCGAGGCGTTCGCCGAGCGAGGCGTAGTCGCGCTCGAGGTGGGCCTTGCGCGCGGCATTGCTCTTATCGACGATGTCGGCGGAGATGATGGATTCGGACACTGCTGTTCCTCCCAGAATGCATTCGGTGAGCGCTGCCCCTCATCCGGCCCTTCGGGCCACCTTCTCCCCGTATAGTGACGGGAGAAGGGAGCGCTTCGAGGTTAGCTCAGCGCGTAAAGCTCTGTGCGTTGCCGGCGTCGACGTTGATGATGTTGCCGGTCGACTTGGCCGACATGTCGGAGGCCAGGAAATAGATCGCTTCGGCGATGTCTTCCGGGAAGACGGAGCGCTTCAGCATCGAGCGCGAGCGGTAGTGCTCTTCGAGATCGTCGGTCGACATCTTGTAGGCGGCGGCGCGTTGTTCCTTCCACTCGCCGGTCCAGATCTTCGAGCCACGCAACACGGCGTCCGGATTGACGACATTGACCCTGACCTGCGCTTCCGCGCCTTCCATCGCGAGACAGCGGGCGAGATGGATTTCGGCGGCCTTGGCGGTGCAATAGGCGGCGGCATTGGGTGACGCGGCAAGGCCGTTCTTGGAGGCGACGAAGACGACATTGCCGCCGATCTTCTGTACCCGGAACAGCCGGAACGCTTCCCGCGAGACCAGGAAATAGCCGGTCGACAGGATATCCATGTTCTTGTTCCACAGCGCCAGCGTCGTCTCCTCGATCGGCGCCGAGGACGCAAGCCCAGCATTGGAGACCAGAATGTCGATGCCGCCGAACTCGACCGCGGTCTCGGCGAAGCCGGCGACGACCTGATCCTCCGAGGTGACGTTGATGAGGACCGGCCGGACGAAATCCATGCCAAAGACCTTGGCCAGTTCCTCATTGGCGCTGGCGAGCGCCGCCTCGTCTATATCGGCCAGCACCACGCAGGCGCCTTCGCGCAGCAGGCGGTTGGCCGTAGCCCGGCCGATGCCGCCGGCGCCGCCGGTGACCAGCGCGATCTGGCCGGCGAGAGACTTCGGCTTCGGCATGCGCTGCAGCTTCAGGTCCTCGAGCAGCCAGTACTCGATGTCGAAAGCCTCCTGCGCGGGCAGGCCGACATAGGACGAGACGGTGGACGCGCCGCGCATGACGTTAATGGCATTGACGTAGAATTCGCCCGAGATGCGTGCGGTCGCCTTGTCGCCGGCGAAGGTGAACATGCCGACACCGGGCATCAGATAGACCACCGCATTGGGATCGCGGATGGCGGGCGAATCCGCATGCTTGCAGCTGTCGTAGTAGGCTTGGTAGCCGACACGATATTCGGCAATGTCGTCGGCGAGGCGCGCGATGACGGCATCAATGTCAGGCTTTGCCGGGTCGAATTCGATGACCAGCGGGCGGATCTTGGTGCGCAGGAAATGATCCGGGCACGAGGTGCCGAGTGCGGCCAGCGGGCGCAAATTTTTCGAATTGACGAATTCGAGCACGGCGGCCGAATCGTCGAAATGGCCGAGCTTGTGGCTCTTTTCCGAGATCAGGCCACGGATTCTCGGCATCAGCTTGGCGGCAATGGCACGGCGGTCAGCGGCGTCGAGCGACTTCACCACCTCACCACCGAAAATCGCCACGCCTTCGGAGCGGCGCTCGAACCATTCGATCGCCTGGTTGATCACCGAGATCGTCGTCTCGTAGCATTCCTTGGGGGTGTCGCCCCAGGTGAACAGGCCGTGGCTTTCGAGGATGACGCCCTTGGCGGTTGGGTGTTCGAGGCAGAATTTCTCCAGCCACAGGCCAAGCTCGAAGCCCGGCCGTTTCCATGGCAGCCAGCCAATGACGTCGCCGAAGATCTCCTTGGTCAGCGCCCTGGAATCTTTCGCGGCGGCGATGGCGATGATGGCATCGGGATGCATGTGGTCGACGAAGGGCTTCGGCACGTAGGCGTGCAGCGGCGTGTCGATCGAGGCCGCGCGTGGATTGAGGTTGAAGGTGCAGTGGGGCAGATAACCCACCATCTCGTCCTCATGCTCGACGCCGCGGTAAAGCCCCTTCAGCGCCCGCAACTTGTCCATGTAGAGGGTGGCGAAGCCGTCCAGCTTGATCGAGGCGCTGTCGCCGCCCGAGCCCTTGACCCAAAGCACCTCGACATTCTCGCCGGTGAGCGGATCCTTCTGCCAGATCTTCGAGGAGGTATTGCCGCCGCCATAGTTGGTGACGCGCTTGTCGGAGCCGAGCGTGTTCGAGCGATAGACCAGAAGCTCTGGCTCGCTCATCCCCTGTGCCTTCGCATCATCCCACAGATTGGCGAGGCGCGAGCCGGAGCGCTTGTCGAGCATAGGTAATCCTCCCTTGGAGCGCGGACGATGCGCTCCTTTTTCGCCGAGGAATGTCTACGCAAGAGGCGAGCTTGTCAATCATAAACGATCAACATCAATCATATTGCACTGCACAATGAAATTATATGATCGGAAATGATTGACACTGCTCGTTTTGGGTGCCTAGATGCTGAGGCAGGGAGGAACCATGCACGAAAAAGAGCGCCACAGGATCATTCTGTCCGCCGTCCAGGAAAAACCTGTGGTCACGGTGCAGGAGATGGTCGACCTGACGGAATCCTCCGAGGCGACGATCCGGCGCGACATCGCTGCTCTCCATGTCCAGAAACGCCTGCGCCGGGTGCGCGGCGGCGCCGAGGCGATCTCGCCGCCGCAGTTCATCGGGCTGGCGGGCCGCCCCTTCTCCGTCAACGAAACGCTCAACGCCGCGCAGAAGCGGGCGATCGCACGCGAAGCGGTCGAACTGTGCAAGGACGGCGAGCCGATCATCATCAATGGCGGCACCACCACCTTCCAGATGGTGCATTTCCTGACCGGTCGCCGCATGCCGATCTTCACCAATTCGTTCCCGATCGCCGAGCACCTGCTCAAGCACTCCAAGAACACGGTGATGCTGTCGGGCGGCACGATCTATCGCGAGCAGAACATCATCCTGTCGCCTTTCGACAACGACGTGACGCGCAATTTCTACGCGCGCCGCATGTTCATGGGCGCTCAAGGGTTGGGGCCTCTCGGCCTGATGGAAGGCGATCCGCTGCTGATCCAGGCGGAGCAGAAGCTGATCGACCAGGCCGACGAACTGGTGGTGTTGGTCGATTCCTCGAAATTCCGCAAACGCTCCAGCCTGATCCTGTGCGGTCTTTCGCGCATCGCCACCGTCATCACCGATGACGGCATCGAAGACCGCGAGGCAAAGATGCTGGAAACCGCGGGGGTGACGCTGATCGTCGCCCGCAAGTCGACAAAGGAAGAATCTTCACTGCAGGCCTGAGACACCTCACGCCCGCAGCGGCGATGGAATGCAACGCTCAAGGGAGGAAATTCGATGAGCTTCTTGAAGAAATTGATGGTGACGGCGGCCTTCTCGGCCGCCATGTTCGTGAATGCCGCCTACGCTGAAAATGTCAAGATCGCGCTGGTGGTGAAGTCGCTCGGCAACGGCTTCTTCGATGCCGCCAACAAGGGCGCGCAAGAGGCGGCCAAGGAACTCGGCGACGTCGACATCATCTACACCGGCCCGACCAAGGCGACCGCCGAGGCGCAGATCGAAGTGGTCAATTCGCTGATCGCGCAGAAGGTCAACGCCATCGCGATTTCCGCCAATGACGCCGACGCGCTGGTGCCGGTGCTGAAGAAGGCCATGGAGCGTGGCATCACCGTCATCTCCTGGGATTCGGGCGTCGCCAAGGAAGGCCGCCAGCTTCACCTCAACCCATCCGACACCGGGCTGATCGGCGAGACCATCATCAAGCTGGCCGCCGACTATCTGCCGGAAGGCGGCGATGTCGCCATCCTGTCGGCCTCCTCGACCGCGACCAACCAGAATTCCTGGATCGAAGCGGCCAAGAAGGTGCTGCCGGAGAAGTTCCCCAAGATCAAGCTGGTCGCCACCGTCTATGGCGATGACGACTCGGCCAAGAGCACCGATGAGGCTAAAGGCCTCTTGAAGTCCTATCCGAACCTGAAGGCGATCATCGCGCCGACCACCGTCGGCGTCGTCGCCGCCGCCCAGGTCGTCACCGACGAGAACCTGATCGGCAAGGTCAACGTCACCGGCCTGGCGCTGCCGTCGGAGTTCAAGAAGTTCATCGACAATGGCGCCAGCCAGGCCGTTGCGCTGTGGAACCCGATCGACCTCGGTTACTCCGCCGTCTACCTCGCCCATGACCTGGCGGTGAACAAGGAAGAGGCCAAGCCGGGTGCGACGCTGTCGATCGGCCGCGTCGGCAAGGTGACGCTCGACGACACCAATTCGGCCGCGATGGCTCCGCCCTTCCAGTTCGACAAGAGCAACATCGAGAAGTTCTCCAAGATCTATTGATCCTGGCGCCCTTCAATGGCGCGGCGGGGCTTTCGTCCCGCCGCGACTTCAAACGGACCTAGTTTCGGGGCTTGATACGGATATGGACACGACAGCCCAACGCAGCGAGACAAAGGAGCGGCCTACAGCCTCGGCTCCACGCCTGACGCTGTCCGGCATCTCCAAGAGCTTTCCCGGCGTGCGGGCGCTGCACAATGTCAGCCTTTCGCTTTATCCAGGCCAGGTGACCGCACTGATCGGTGAAAACGGCGCCGGCAAGTCGACGCTGGTCAAGATCATGACCGGCATCTACCAGCCCGACGCAGGGATCATCAGCATTGACGGACAGCCCGTCACCTTGCCCAGCGCGCATGCGGCCTTCGGAATCGGCGTCACCGCCATCCATCAGGAGACGGTTCTGTTCGACGATCTGAGCGTCGCCGAAAACATTTTCCTCGGCCATGCGCCGCGCAGCCGCTTCGGCACCATCGACTGGCGCACGATGCGCAAGAATGCGCGGGAAGTGCTCGACACGATGCATGCCGGCCATATCGACGCCGATGCGCGGCTCAGGGATCTCGGCATTGCCAACAAACATCTGGTCGCCGTCGCGCGCGCCATGTCGATCGATTCTCAGATCGTCATCATGGACGAGCCGACCGCCGCCCTTTCGACGAAGGAGATCGAGGAGCTGTTCCTGCTCATCGAGTTCCTCAAGGAACAGGGCAAGGCGATCCTGTTCATCAGCCACAAGTTCGACGAGATTTATCGCATCGCCGACCGCTACACCGTATTCCGCGACGGCGAGATGGTCGGCGAAGGCCTGATCAGGGATGCCGGCCAGAGCCAGATCGTGCGCATGATGGTGGGCCGCGCGGTCGACCATATCTTTCCGCAGCGCAAGGCCGAGATCGGCGCGCCGGTGCTCTCCGTTTCCGGCCTGTCGCACCCGACCGAATTCAACGACATCGGCTTCGAGCTGCACAAGGGCGAGATCCTCGGCTTCTACGGCCTGGTCGGTGCCGGGCGCAGCGAGGTCATGCAGGCGATTTCAGGCATCACGCGCACCAGCAGCGGCACGATCACGCTGGAAGGCAAGGCGATCGCGCCGAAATCGGCGGCGGATTCGATCGAGGCCGGCATCGTCTACGTGCCTGAGGAACGCGGCAAGCAGGGCGTGGTGATCGGCCTGCCGATCTTCCAGAATGTTTCTCTCCCTTCGCTCGCCCGCACCTCCAAATCCGGCATGCTTCGGCTGGCGGAGGAATTTTCGCTGGCCCGTTCCTTTACAGAGAGGCTTGACCTCAGGGCCTCCTCGCTCAGCCAGGATGTCGGAACGCTTTCGGGGGGAAACCAGCAGAAGGTGGTCATCGCCAAATGGCTGGCGACGACACCCAAGGTGATCATCCTGGACGAGCCGACCAAGGGCATCGACATCGGCTCCAAGGCCGCCGTGCACGGCTTCATGGCGGAGCTTGTGGCGCAGGGCCTGTCGGTGATCATGGTGTCGTCCGAACTGCCCGAAATCCTCGGCATGTCCGACCGCGTCGTCGTCATGCGCGAGGGTCTCGTCGCGGCGGTCTACGACAACAAGGAACTGGACGCCGAGACGCTGGTCAGGACGGCAGCGGGGATCGCGGCATGAAAGCATTCCTCAAATACCGTGAAATCTGGCTGCTCGCAGCCATCGTCGTGCTGATCGGGCTGATCTCGACGCGCTTTCCGGCCTTTGCCGATGCAGGCAACCTGCGCCAGGTGTTCAACGACACCTCGATCCTGATGATCCTGGCGCTCGGCCAGATGGTCGTTATCCTGACCCGCTCCATCGACCTGTCGATGGCCTCCAATCTGTGCTTCACCGGCATGGTGGTGGCGATGCTGAACGCCGCCCATCCGGCAATCCCGATCCCGCTGCTGATCGTCATCGCGCTCGCCGTCGGGCTGATGCTCGGCGCCATCAACGGCCTGCTGGTGTGGCGGTTGAACATCCCCTCGATCGTGGTGACGCTGGGCACGCTGACCATCTATCGCGGCGCTACTTTCGTCCTGTCCGGCGGCGCCTGGGTCAATGCCGACAAGATGAGCCCGGACTTCATCGGTTTCCAGCGCGCTGCTTTCCTCGGCATTCCCGTGCTGTCCTTGATCGCCATACTGGTCATCGGACTGTTCTTCGTGCTGATGACACGCACCGCGCTCGGCCGCTCGATCTATGCCATCGGCGTCAATCCGACGGCGTCGGTCTATACTGGCATCGATGTCGGCCGCACGAAATTCATCGTCTTCTGCATCTCCGGCATGATCGGTGGCCTCTGCGGTTATCTCTGGATCTCGCGCTACGTCATTGCCTCGGTCGAGGTCGCCAACGGCTATGAGCTCAACATCATCGCCGCTTGCGTCATCGGCGGCATCTCGATCGCCGGCGGCATCGGTTCGGTCGGGGGTGCCGTGCTCGGTGCGCTGTTTCTCGGCATCATCTCCAACGCGTTGCCGGTCATCAACATCTCGCCCTTCTGGCAGATGGCGATTTCGGGCAGCGCCATCATCCTGGCCGTCGTGCTCAACGCGCGCGGCGAACGCCAGCAGGGCCGCATCATCCTGAGAAAGGTGGAAGCGGCATGACCGACGTCCCCGCCCCTCGCCACATTCCCGACCGGCTCGACAAGCCGCTCTCTTCGGCGATCTTTTCCTGGGAAGCGCTGCTGGTCGTGGTGGCTATCGCCATCTTTGCCATCAACAGTTTCGCCTCACCCTATTTCCTCGACCCCTATTCGCTCTCCGATCTCACCTTCAACTTCACCGAAAAGGGTCTGATCGCCTTTGCAATGGCATTGCTGATCATCTCCGGCGAGATCGATCTGTCGGTGGCCGCCATCATCGCGCTGGCATCGACCATGATGGGCATGGCGGTGCAGGCCGGCGCCGGCACGCCAGTGCTTGTCTTGATCGGCATCGTCGTCGGCCTCGGCTGCGGCGCCTTCAACGGGCTGCTGGTCACGCGCCTCGGCCTGCCTTCCATCGTCGTCACCATCGGCACGATGAGCCTGTTTCGCGGCATCGCCTTCATCATCCTCGGCGACCAGGCCTACAAGGGCTATCCTGAAAGCTTCGCCTTCTTCGGCCAGGGTTACGTCTGGTGGGTGGTGTCGTTCGAACTGGTGCTCTTCCTCATCGCGGCTGTCGTCTACTGGTTCATGCTCCACCGCACGAGTTTCGGCCGTCGTGTCTTCGCCATCGGCAACAATCCGGTCGCGGCACAGTTTTCCGGCGTGCGCGTCGGCCGCATAAAATTCATCCTGTTTTGCCTGACCGGCCTGATGTCGGGCATCGCCTCGGTGCTGATCACCTCGCGGCTCGGCTCGACACGGCCGTCCATCGCCCAAGGTTATGAGCTCGAAGTCATCACCATGGTGGTGTTGGGCGGCGTCAGCATCCTTGGCGGCGCCGGCAGCATTCTGGGCGTCGTGCTCGCCGCCTTCATCATGGGGCTGGTGACCTTCGGCCTCGGCCTGCTCAACGTGCCCGGCATCGTCATGTCGATCTTCATAGGCCTGCTCCTGATCATCGTCATTGCGCTGCCGATCGTCTGGCGGCGGCTGCGCGGGGGACGCCTGGCCTGATGCCCGAGAAATACGCATTCAAGATGATGCTCAAGCCCGGCATGAAGGCCGAGTACAAGAAGCGCCACGATGAAATCTGGCCGGCGCTGGTCGCGTTGCTCAAGCAGGCCGGCGTCTCCGACTATTCGATCCATCTCGACGAAGAGATCAATATCCTGTTTGGGGTGCTGTGGCGGCGCGATGGTCACGGCATGGACGATCTGCCGAAGCATCCGGTGATGCAGCGCTGGTGGGCTGAAATGGCCGACATCATGGAGACCAAGCCGGACAATGAACCGGTGGCGGTGCCCCTGGAAATAATGTTCCATATGGAATGAGCGCGATCCGCAACGTCGCCGTGATCGATATCGGCAAGACCAACGCCAAGGTGGCGCTGGTCGATCTCGCCACATTGAGCGAGGTAGCGCTGCGCCGCAGGGCGAATGCGCCGGTGCGACAGGCGCCCTATCCGCATCACGATGTCGAAGCGCTGTGGGTTTTCATCCTCGACAGCCTTGCGGCGCTCAACCGCGAACAGCGCATCGACGCCATTTCGATCACCACCCATGGCGCGACCGGCGTGCTGGTCGATGCCTCCGGCGAACTCGTGCTGCCTGTTCTCGACTATGAATTCGACGGGCCCGACGAGCTTGCGGAAGGCTATGGTGCGATCCGCCCGCCCTTCTCCGAGACCGGCACGCCGCGCCTGCCGCTCGGCCTCAATCTCGGCGCGCAATTCTTTTGGCAGCAGCAAAGCTTCCCGACGGAGTTCGCCAGGGCCGCCGCGATGCTGATGTACCCGCAATACTGGGCGCTGCGCCTGACCGGTATCGTCGCCAACGAGGTCACCTCGCTCGGCTGCCACACCGATCTGTGGAACCCCTGGACGGGGGATTTTTCGGCGCTGGTCGACCGCTTGGGCTGGCGCGACCTGATGGCGCCCGTGCGGCCGGCCAGCGACTGTCTTGGCTCGATCCTGCCCGAGCTTGCGGAGCGGACCGGGCTCGACCCACAAACGCCGGTCTTTTGCGGCCTGCACGATTCCAACGCCTCCCTGCTGCCGCATCTCCTGTCCGATGCGCCGCCCTTCTCGGTGGTCTCGACCGGCACCTGGGTGGTATCGATGGCGGTCGGCGGCAAGGCGGTCGCGCTCGATCCAGCAAGGGATACGCTGGTCAATGTCAATGCCCTCGGCAACCCCGTGCCCTCGGCGCGGTTCATGGGCGGCCGCGAATTCTCGCTGCTGACCGAAGGCTCGGCGCAGAACTGGAACGACAGCGATGTCACCGCGGTGCTGGCGCGCAAGACATTGCTTTTGCCTTCTATCCAGCAAGGCTCGGGGCCGTTTCCGCATCACACCGCCGCATGGCGCAAGGGCGAGGCCATCCCTCCCGGCCAGCGCTTTGCCGCGATCTCCTTCTACCTGGCGCTAATGACCGCCACTTGCCTCGACCTGATCGGCGGCGATGGCCCGACGACAGTCGAGGGACCTTTCGCGCGCAACCAATTGTTCACGCGGATGCTTGCCGCCAGGACCGGCCGCGCGGTCATCGCATCGGAAGCCGCTACCGGCACCAGCATCGGGGCCGCCCTGCTGGCATCGGACCAGGGTGCCGCGCATGGCAAGGGCCAGACACAAGAGCCGCCGGCCGATCCGGCCTGGGCGGAGTATGCGCGCGCGTGGCGGGCGGCCGTCGAGGCTATTGGCTGATCAGAGGATCCGCTTGCCGAAGGCCGACATGACGAAGTTGATGGTATCGGTGCCGATCCTGGGCTCCAGATCGGCACTCAAACCGGAGACATTCATCGACAGCAGTCCGCCGGAAAGCGCGATCGCCTCCATCGCCTGATGCGTCTCGCGCACGGTGAGGCCGCCGGAACCAGCCGCCCAGCCGGCGAATTCGGTCACATCAGGCGAGTAGCTGACGTGAAATCCTTGCGTGCCCGAGGTGGCGATGCGGATCGCCTCGTGCATCAGGTCGCGCATGCCCATGGCGTCGATGTCGGTCATGGTGAAGGCCGAGACGCGCGAATCCTTCAGCACCCGCACTTCGGCCGGGTCGGCATGGCGCAGTCCGATGATGACGACGTTTTCCGGCGACAGCTGCGGCTGCAGCGCGCCGGCCTTGTGGTCGAGGCCAAGCGAGCGCGCCAGTACCGACACTTCCGGCAGGTCGATGCCGTCCTCGTCCTCGGGCATCAGCGCGGCGATGGAATCGATCCAGATCAGGCCGAAGGAGTGCGTCGCGCCCGCCGTCGCCGTCAGCGCCTTGTGCGCGATACGACGATCGGCGCCTGCAGTCAGACGGATCAGTCCGGAGGGCGGCCGATCGATATCGGCCAGTTCGACGACATCGAAATTCATCGCCTCCAGCCGGGCGCCGGTTCCCTCCCGGGCGAGGATGCGGGCCGCTTCCGCTTCGGCCGAAATCGACACCATCTTGCGGCCGGAGAAATCCGCGACATCGTGCATTGGTGCTTTTTCGACATATTCCGAGGTCATTGCCAAAAGCATGGCGCCATAGCTCATGCGGAAGGCGACGCGATCGCCAACGGCGAGCGGCGGATCGGCGTCCTGGACATCGAGCAGCAGATGGTCACTGGAGGCGCCGAGCACCCTTATCCCTTTGCCGATCGGGCTCAGCCCTTCGACCAGCACATCCTCCCGGCCGATATTGGCGATGGCGCGCAACCTGTCGCCTTCGTCGGGGAAGACAGGCTGGTTGCCGAAGGCGTCGTAACCGGAGGTGCCGATCGGCCGTGACGGCTTAAGCTTGACCTCGATGACGTCGCTGGTCAGCCGGCAGGCATCGGGTTCGAGTTCGGCCCATGGCACGTCACGGAAGGTTTCCACACCACCCTGCAGGATCGCCTCACCGACGCGCAGATTGTTGATACCGGCCGGCAATTTGCCTTCGAGCAGCAGCGGCAGGGACGACGAGGCGCCGCCGGAGATGAAGTCCAGGCTTTTCCCGGACAGCCGCTCGGTCTTGTAAGCATGGGCGACGAGCTGGCCGAGATTTTCCTCCGTCGGCATGATGGCGCCGAAGCAGCCGAGATTGGTGCCAATGCCGGCGATGCGCACGCCCTTCATATCGAGAATCTGCTCGACCGTGGGGATGAGGTCGTTCGGCCAGATGCCTTCCCGGAGATCGCCGAGATCGATCATCAGCATGATGTCGTGTACGCGGCCCATGCGCTCGGCGATGCGCGAGATTTCGCGGATGATCGTCAGCTCCGACTGCAGGCTGACGTCGACGGTGCGCACCACTTCCTCCACACGCGCCATCGGCGGACTGCGCAACAGCATGATCGGCGCGGTGATACCGCTGTCGCGCAGTCGGCGGATGTTCTCGAAGCGGGATTCGGCAATGCCGGCGACGCCGCCGCGCAGCATGGCGCGCGCCACCTGCGGCATGCCGCAAGTGCCCTTGGTGACGCCGAACACCTTGATGCCCGAAAGCGCGCAACGATCGACAATGGTACGTGCATTGCGCTCGATGCGGCCAAGGTCGATGGCGACTTGCGGTCCGGACATTTTATCCCCTGTAGACCAATCCCTGCGGGTCGATCTCCGGCTTGCGGCCGGCGACGAGGTCGGCGAGGAATTTTCCCGAGCCACAGGCCATTGTCCAGCCGACATGGCCGTGGCCGGTGTCGAGGTAAAGGTTGCGGTATTTCGCCTGGCCGATGACCGGCACCGAGTTTGGCATCATTGGCCGCAAACCTGCCCACAGCTCCGCCTTCTTCTCGTCGAAAGCACCGGGGAACAGGTCCTTGCCGGTCCTGAACATGGTGGCGAAGTCGCTGGGTTTGTGGGTGCGGTCGAAGCCGGTGAATTCGGCGGTCGAAGCCAACCGCAATCGATTGCCGAGGCGCGAATAGGCCATCAGCTGATCCTCGTCGGCGCCGCCCATGGTAGGGCCCTTGCTCTCATCCTCCAGCGGGATCGTCGCCGTATAGCCCTTCACCGGATAGACCGGCAGGTCGATGCCGTAGCGGCGGCCGAGCAGGCCGCTCTCCGGGCCCATCGATATGACCACTGCATCGCCGGCGATCGGTCCGGCCGAGGTCATCACGGCGCGCACCCGGTCGCCTTCGATGTCGAGGCCCTCGACCGTCGTCCCATAAAGGAATTTCACGCCGAGCTTTTCGGCGGCATGGGCAGCGAGGTTTTCCACGAACTGCCGGGAATCACCGGTCTGGTCGATCGGCGAGTAGACACCGCCGGCGATCTTTTCCTTCACCCCGGCAAGACCTGGTTCAAGCTCGACCAGCCGGTCGCGGCCGACGATCTCGATCGGCAGGCCATGCTCGGCCAGATAGCGGTAATTGTCAGTGCCGGTGTCGAGACTGTGCTGCGAGCGGAAGAAATAGAGGATGCCCTTCTTGCGCTCGTCATAGTGGATGCCGGTATCGGCTGAAATGGCGTTGATACAGTCGCGCGAATAGAGCGCCAGCCGCAGCTTGACCTGGCTGTTGGCTCGCAGGCGGGCCACCGTGCACTGGCGCAGGAAGCGCAGGCTCCAGGCGAGGAAATAGGGATCGAAGCGCAGCCTCACCTTGATGCCGAGATCATGATTGTAGAGCCCGCGCAGGAACGTCTTGAGTGCCGCCGGCGAGGCCCAGGCGGTGGCGTCACCTGGAGACACCAGCCCGGCATTCGACTGGCTGGTGCCTCGCGCCGGCGCCGCATGACGCTCGATCACGGTGACTTCGTGGCCGTCGGCGACCAGATAGTAGGCGGCCGCCGTACCGACGACGCCGGCTCCAAGCACCGTTATCTTCATGCCATCCCCCAAAGCTCTCGCGGCACGGCGCCTCCACGCCGTATCGCGAATGATTGCATAGCGCGTCGCCGCGCACCTTGCGAGCCCTTGGGGCTTGTGAGCCCCTGGGAAAGCGCGCTCAGCTCCGCGCGGAGTTTTTGCTGGTCAGGATGCGCTCCCAGGCCAGCGCGTCGTTGACGATCTGGTCGAGATCGTCGCGCTGCGGGGTCCAGCCGAGTTCGGACCGCGCGAGATCGGAATTGGCAACCACCGCCGCGGCATCGCCGGGACGCCGGTCGCCCATCCTGACCTCGAAGTCATGGCCAAAGGCGCGGCGCACGCTGTCGATGACCTCGAGCACCGAATAGCCATGGCTATAGCCGCAATTGGCGACGAGGCTGGCGCCGCCGGCGCGTAGCCGTTGCAGCGCAAGGCGATGCGCGGCGGCCAGATCGCTGACATGGATATAGTCGCGCATGCAGGTGCCATCCGGCGTCGGATAATCGGTGCCGAAGACCTGCATGAACGGGCGTTTGCCTAGCGCGGTCTCGCAGGCGACCTTGATCAGATGGGTGGCGCCCGGCGTCGACTGGCCGGTGCGGCCCTTCGGGTCGGCCCCGGCGACGTTGAAATAGCGTAGCGCCGTGTAGCGGATGTCGTGCGCAAGGCCTGCATCGCGCAGCATCCATTCGCTCATCAGCTTAGACAGGCCATAGGGCGATTCCGGCGCCAGGCGGGCATCCTCGCGTACCGGCTCCAGCCCGGCGCCGCCATAGACGGCGGCTGTCGAGGAGAAGATGAAATTCGGCACACCTTCGCGCACCGCGGTTTCGATCAGCGTGCGTGTCTTCGAGGTGTTGTTCTCATAGTAGGCGAGCGGGTCGGCGACCGATTCCGGGACGACGATGGAACCGGCGAAATGGATGATCGCGTCGACCTTGTTCTCCCGGATGATCGAGCCGACCAGTTCCTTGTCGGCGACATCGCCGACGACCAGCCTTGCCTCCGGCGCCACCGCCCATTCGAAGCCGGTGGAAAGCCGGTCGAGAACGACCACGCTTTCGCCCGCATCCAGCAATTCCCAGACCATATGGCTGCCGATATAGCCTGCGCCACCTGTCACCAGAACCGTCATCCGCATCCTCGCTTACCCTAGATTTATCGGAAACTGTCTCAACAACCGCCTTACTGGAAAGTCTGCCGTCTGCCCATTAAAACCCGATGTAACCAGCGTTCACTTGATGTGGCATCATGCGGAAACAAAAGTGAACCAAAGAGCGTGCCACGGATTGGGAATAGGCCACGATCCGCCGTCGTTAGGAACAGGTCCGGGGCGTGGCATTTTGACCAAATCGGCCCGGTGGACGACCAAAAGGCCAATGATTATGATCCCGCCCAAAATTGGGAAGTCGAGATGAATTACCAGCGTTTCTTCGAGGAAGCGATCGACCAGCTCCACGCGGAGCGGCGCTACCGCGTCTTCGCCGACCTCGAGCGCATCGCGGGCAAGTTCCCGCGCGCCATCTGGCGTGCCAACGGCCGCGC
>NZ_VFVQ01000037.1:0-36540 GCF_006442195.1 Mesorhizobium sp. B2-3-13 | reverse complement strand
TCCAAAACCCCTTCGGGCCAAAAGTGTTACCCATGTCTCCGGTATAAACCGTAACCTATGTGTCCGGAACGGACCCGGCCCATGCCGTCTCCGAGTTCGGTTTTCGAACCTCCGTCTCGCTGAACCCCACACCTTGCAGAGCAGCTGTGATCTCGTCCGGCTCACGTGGGGTGAAGATATCTGCTGGCATGTTCATCCGGTCCATATGCGCCTTGGGAAGGAAGCCCAAAACGATTCGCCCGCCGGGCCTGAGAACTCGTGCCAACTCAGCAGATCCGGCTTTCAGGCCTTGCCAGAAGTATACTGTGTGGACGCTGAGGGCTTTGTCGAATGTCGCATCCGGCAAGGGCAGCTTTTCAACCGCGCCGACGTGAAACTCTGCTCGTCCGTCGCGCACCGCATCGGCAAACCGGCGAGCGGCAGCGATCACCACATCGCGGGAGCGATCAACACCGCACACGAATGACGCGTCAGGGAGAAGGCGCTGCACTGCTGCGCCGCCGCCGAATCCGACTTCCAGCACTCGATCTCTCGGAACCAGCTGTAATTGATCGAGAGCGAAGTTGTTCAGCCGGGCGTTGCCCCGGTTCATACCAGCTCGGACGAGCCAGCCGGCGATACCAGCCGGCCAGGAAAGCTGCTTTGCTATGAACCTTGGCGCCATCTTATTCCCAACCCTGCCGATCATAGGGCGGTTCGCCGGCTGTGAGCAACCATTCTGTCGTTGAGCCGCTGGCTCCGGCCGGCGGCCTTTTGCGTTTCAGGAGCCTTTGACGACTTCGGGCTTCAGCCGCTCATGCCTCGGCTTCTCGTGCCACATCACCTGACGCAGATCGCGCATGTCGACCGGCTGTCCGCAGATCTTGCACTTATAGAAATGGTCGCCCTGCTCGGAGGGCTCGTGCGGGTTGCCCTTAATGGGCGGTCCAAGGTCTGAAGGCTTCGTCATGCGGCCAGCAACATCCCGCCATGGCAAAAGTTCCGGAAACTATTTTAGCTCAAGCTGATTGAATCACTGTACAGCAATTCCCGGGGGGGGGGGCGACATGCCATCAGGTTGAGGTCATGGCCAGCGGATCGGGGGTGTCTTCGAGCATGTCGGCTTGTCCACCAGCGGCGCCTTTCTGGTCGGCGGCTTGTAGGCATTCACCAGCCTGGCGACAGCGGCATCGACGGTCACGGGAATGCCCAGGTTGACCGTTACGCGGTTTTTGTCGAATAGGTGCGTAACGTTGCCGATCAACTCGATCTGCTGCCCCTTCTGCACGTTTGTTGATGTGTCGACGACCGAATGCGGCTGCCCATAAGACGGGATGGAAACGCTCACCCGGTCCTCTGTAACCCGCCGCCGAACGGTCGCGGTGATGGCGACCTCATCGCCGATGTTGATGCCCTTGGCCATAGCCGTGAGTCTAGACGGCGGCGAGCTTAGGCGCCGGCCTGCACCTTCATCAGCTGCTCTCTGGCTTCAGCGATCCGTCTTTGCGCGTCTCGTACGGTGTCACAGAGGGTGATGTCGATGCCCACGCCATATCGCTTGTCCAACATCCGTTCGACACGTGTGAGTTCGGATTCAGCTTGGTTTACACGCAGCCTGGCCTTGGCAAGCTCCATCTCGAAAATTTCAACCATTGTTTTGCGCCCGTTGCGGCCCCTTCAATTAGGAAATCGTCATATTCCGCTTTGGTTCCGGTGCCGGCGAGCGGGAGCATTCCGGGGAAACAAATGTTAGTCCAGCCATGACCCAGGCTGATCCCTCAACCGATCCCTGATAGCATCCTTATCGTCGCTGCACGTTTGCAGGCGGCGCTCGACAAGCGAGCGGCCGCGATATCGCAAGGCCTCCCTGCAGATACAAGGAAGACGATTAACGTTTGTAAGTGACTCACGAGGCCGGCGCACGACGGTTGGTGGTGTGTGTTGGGGAACACCCATGATGTCGGACAAAGGGAATGGCGGTGGCCCGTTCGAGGCCACAATGGTCGCGATCATGGCATTCGCGGCACTCGGAATTGCCGTGATCTCCGGGACAGCAGCGTTCTGGCCTGGGTAGCGCGGTGTCAAGGCAAGCAGAGTCTTGTCGGCTCGGCGCTATGGAGCAAGAGGTTGCCTGAAGGACGCCGAGCCTAACCGGCGAGATTAGCGGGGGCCGCGTCGTCTCGCCGGCTAGCTAAGGGTTTATGCGCGCTTTAAGGCAGCTCGCACAAAGCATCCGAACGAACTAAGGGGTCACCCGATCGGCGGTGACAGGCAATTTCGTTGCTGCATCACCGACCGCTGTTCTGGCGAGGTTCCTTAGAGGGGCTGACGTTGATCCCTAATTGGGTGCCGTTTGATCCCAGCGCCTCCTGTATTCTAGCGGAACCTAATATGCGCCGGATGCTTATGGAAAAATGAGCACACGCGGCGCCAATTTCCTCAATCGGTGGATGGCAGAGCATCTGCCGGATGCGGTGACCGACGACCCGGCCGCGTCTCGCCGCGATCGACCTGGCGCTCTGTTTCCGTCGGCACCGTGCGTCGTCGCGGCGCAGGAAGCTCTCGCTGACGTAGCGATGTTTGCGACGGACTTGGACACGCCAGGAGCCGGACGAGAGTTTTGTGTAGGTGGCCATTTTTTGTGTGCGCTCCATGTGCACTGAGAGATCGAAACGTGGCGAAAAGGGTCGTATTCTGGCGTAAATTCGTGTGCACTCGGCAGGTTCTGGCCGCGGCTATTCGCGTGACGTTAGCGAGATTGCGAGGATCAGGAGCGTGTTCGACGGCAGGATTTCGATACCCGCCATGCCCGGCCGGCACCAGTCCACGGGAGGCGCCAGAGTGGCACAATGTGTCATGACGGGCTTCGCCAGCCCGCTGCGCCCCCAACAGGGCACAGTGGAGAACCTGTGAGCGTCGGGTTGTGTCGGGCCAAGAGCCGACACCAGGCCGAGCTTGCAGGACGGTGCAAAGCGCTTTATAGAGCGCGCGGCCGATTGAGGGCGGCCACCCGTTTTCAGAGGTCGCCCCATGTCCGATAACTTCTCGCGTCTAACCGCCTTTCTCGCCGTTGTGCTAGCCCTCCTTTGTGCTGGTTTCCAGTTCCACAACGGCCACGCCATTCCCACGCTCTACTTCATGGTCGGCGCAATCCTGGTGACGGCGTTCACTCACCTGAACGTTCGCAGAGGACTGATTTAGCGATCATGCGATAATTTCGCGCCAGTTGCCTTTTCAGTGAAAACGCTTTGAGCGTAACATCCAACGGGATCGGTGCGCTGGCTGGTAGGCGATGCAGGGATTGATCCTGCGACCACTGCATAAGAAGCGTGGTCCTGGCTTTGTCCTGGCCCGTTGCAGCCGCGCGCAAGGCGCTGTTTCACTCGATCTTTGCCAACCGATGCTGAAGGCCCGTCTACGCTAGGGCTTTTCTGCAAGGATCGCCGCGGCGGTCTGCTCGTCCGTGATCAAAACATCGACGACACCGAGACGCAGCACCGCGCGCAGCACCGGAACCTTGTCGAGGCCACCGGAGGGCAAGATGACGGTGTCGATGTCGCGCAGGCTTTCAGGAGCGAGGCCTATCACACGATGGTTGAGCGGGTGATTGACGAGCTGTCCATCGGCATCGATCCAGTGGCCGCAAATATCGCCGACGGCGCCTGCCTGGTGCAGCGATATGAGATCGTCCTCGCCTATCAGCCCGATCCGAAAAATGGTGGCGTCCTTGTGCACCGCACCGACCGAGACGAAAGCGGCATCGACGTCGCGGGCATGGGTGAAGGCGTCTTCCAGGATCGACTGGCGCATCAGCAGATCGCGCGTGGCCTCGGTATCGGTGAACACCGGTGCGGCGATGTAGAAACATTCCGCGTCGTAAAGCGCAGCGAGCCGCGACGCCATCTCATAGATGTTGATCGCCGACCCGCGCGTCAGTCCGCCGAGCAAGGAAACGACGGACATCCCTTTGACCGGACGTACGGTCACCGACCGGAGGCTGAGTTGGAGCGTGCGACCCCATCCCACGCCCACCGATATCCCGTCGCGGATCCTGAGCGACAGGGCTTGCCCGGCGGCGGCTGCGATGACTTGGGGTAGCAGAGCAGGATCGGGCGGTGTCGGAACCACGATTGGATCCGAGACGCCGTAGCTATGACGCAACCGGTTCTCCAGCTCAATGCAGTTCGCCACCTTCGAATTGATGCGGATCTGAACTATCCCCCGCTCGCGGGCCTGCGCCAGCATTCGGTTGACGCGAAGGCGAGTTAGGCCAAGGGACTTGGCGATTTGGGCTTGCGTGAGGTCTCCGACATAAGCCAGCCAGGCGGCGCGGACGAGGAGCCCTTCCTCACGATCGGTCGAGACGGAGCTGGTTACGGCGTGGCGGCCATCACGTTTTTTTCGGGGTGGTTTCTCCATCACAACATTCTGTCCACTGCGCGCGCTACGAACGGCTCGGCGGCGCCGTGTCCGAATCGATTTGAAGCGTTGGTTGACTTTCTGGCATCGTCCTTAGCACCGGTGATAGCGGTCGAAGGACAAGCCCAGCGGGGCATCATGGCAAATCGCGTCGATGATGGCAGCCGTCAGCGGCAGGTGATCGCCCGGAAGTAAACCTTGCGCCATCATTTTCTCCAATGTTTGGCCAAGATCCAGCGCCAGTTGCGCGCCCTCGACCGTGTCCGAGCTCATATATTCCCGCTTGGCTACGGAATAAGGCAAGCCGCGGCCAAGCAAGCGTCCCATGCGGCCGTTGCGGCCGGCTTGGCAGGTCACATAAAGATCACCGGAGCCAGCCAGTCCCTGCACTGTTTCGATTCTTCCGCCCAGGGCTTCGACCAAAATGGCCATCTCGGCGAGCGATTGCGAAAAAAGGGACGAGGCAAGGTTGTGCATGAGGGCACCATTTGGCGCCTTGTGGTCGCGCTCCAGCAGTCCGATCGGAGCGCCAACCGCCAGCGTGTAGAAATTCTTGAAAGCGGCGCAGATCTCGACACCGACGAGATCGGACGACGGTCGCATGTGATAGAAGGGAGCTCGCAGAATGTGGGACGCCGCAGCAATCCGGTCCGGATCGTGCCCGGCCACAATCACTGAGGTATCACGCTGTGCCGCCAGCTCGCCGGCAATGCAGGGTCCGCCGACAGCCATCACTGGGATCGTCAAGGCGGTGCGCCGTTCAATCTCGCGAGCGAGCAGATGTGGCAGGATTTCAATGCCTGCGTCGCTCGCGGCGAGGCCTTTTGTGATCATGAGTATCGGCACTGGCGACTCGATGCTCTCAGCAATGCGGTCGATCGCCCAGGGAACGCCGGCCGACGAGACGCCGAGTACAAGCAGATCGGGTCCCTCCTTGATCGCTGCCCCGAAGTCAGTCCAGGAACAGGCGGTTACTGCGCCAGGTAGAGTGATGTTGAGGCGCGGATGATGACCTGTGCCCGCCACGGAGCCAATGATTTCCTCATCGAGATGGGTGCCAACGAGAGTGATGCGGTTACCCGCGTGAGCGGCCGGAAGGGTCATGGCAGAGCCCATGACGCCGGCGCCGAGGATGACGATCCGCGCCATTCAATTGCTCTCCTTGTCCAGTCTTTTGCCGCTGTCTTGATCGAACAGGTGGATTCGGTCAGGCGTCGGCTCCAGATGGATCATGGCTCCGGGAGAGAGTTCCATGCGATCATGCAGCACCGAGCAGATCGTGCTGTCGCCCATGCTTGCAAAGATATGAATCTCGGGGCCGGTCGGCTCCACAACGTTGACCGTCGTCGGGATGCCGCTCCCGTTGGCCACCGGTCGAAGATGTTCGGGGCGAATACCATAGATCACCTTCTGCCCGGGCCGGACCGCAGCCTTCGGCGGCAGCGGGAGAGATAGCTTGTCTGTCCGCACCACCCAGGCATCGCGCTCGGGCGCCACCTCGCCATGGAACAAATTCATTGCAGGCGAGCCGATGAACGAGGCGACAAAGAGATTTGCGGGGTGATCGTAGACATCGAGCGGCCGCCCGATCTGCTCGACGTGGCCGTCGCGCATGATGACGATGATATCGGCCATGGTCATAGCCTCGATCTGGTCGTGCGTGACATAGACGGTGGTGGTCTTCAACCGCTGATGGAGTTCCTTGATTTCCGTCCGCATCTGCACGCGCAGTTTGGCGTCGAGGTTGGACAGCGGCTCGTCAAACAGGAATACGGTTGGATCGCGCACGATGGCGCGGCCCATGGCAACGCGCTGCCGCTGGCCGCCCGAAAGCTGGCGGGGATAGCGTTCGAGGTAGGGAGTGAGGTTGAGGATCGACGCCGCCCATCCCACCTTCTGATTGATTTCTTCCTTGGGGCGTTTCTTCAACTGCATGGAAAAGGCCATATTGTCGAAGACCGTCATGTGGGCGTAAAGCGCGTAATTCTGGAAGACCATCGCGATGTTGCGATCCTTGGGATGAAGAGTATTGACGACCTTGTCACCGATGGCGATCGCACCGGACGTGATTGGCTCTAGACCCGCTATCATGCGTAGCAGAGTGGACTTGCCGCACCCGGACGGCCCCAACAGCACGACGAACTGGCCATCTTCGATCGAAAGATCGAGCCCAGGGATCACTTCGACCGCGCCATACTCCTTCCTTATGTTGCTGATGGTGACAGAGGCCATAAATTGCGATCCCTTCGATTGCGCTTACCCTGTTGGCTTCGCCTTGCGACATGCCGGCGGCGATCAACACGGTTCACCATTCGCTCTCCAGGAACTCTTCAAGGAGCCCCGCATCGGCGGCCAGATTGACAAAGGACCAGCGGCCACGGATTTCTCGCGAATAGCGAATGGCGTCATGCCAAAGCTGTCGCGGTAGACCTAATTCTGCTCCGGTGAGCGGCCCTCCCGCAGCCTTGAGCGCCGCCTCCATGCGGGCAACCGGCGTTGCCATCGGACGAAGCTCCCGGCGCAGAACCGGCCAGATTTCCCAAAGTTTGCGATTGAAGGCTTCCGTCTGGCTGTGATCGAGTGCTGTCTTCTTCATCTCCGCAATGCAAAGTGGCCCAAGTTGCGCCCCATAGCGGGCCAGCATCGCGGTCTCATCGACAAGGGTCGGCCTTGCCTGCGGCGGCTCTTCCGTGTCCATCAGCCTGGCTTGCAGACGCGCCATGACCAGCGAGGCAACCCCAACCTGCTGACCGTGAGTGGTACCGGGATGATGCTCTCGCGCGAACATGTCGATCCAGTGGGAGATTTGGTGCTCTCCCATGGAGCCGGGATGGGAAACGCCGGCGAAGCAGACGCCCATCGAGCATAGCGTCAAGACTCGCTGGAGGTGCCCGACTGCGGTGATGTCATGCCTGGCAAGGCCAGACGCATGGGCCAGCATGGGTTCCTCATCGCCCGCCTGCAGCAAGTAGGGCACGTCGGAATAGTAGGTGCCGAACAGCCGATGCGAGGCCCACCAATCGATCTGCGCGGTGGAACGGCAAAGGCTGTCGCCAAGTCCGGCGGCGCTGAGCCAGGTCGGCGCTGCGGCCGAAATAGCAAGGTCCAGGAAGATGCCGCGCGGAGCGTGCGAGGGCAGCGAGATTTTGAGCCCTGACGCCAAGGTCACCGACGCTGTCGAGGCGCCATAGCCATTCATCGACGCTGCAGTGCCGAAGACGGCATAAGGCCGGTCGTCAAGGAAGGTTGCTTGCTTGCAGCTATCGTTGAGGACGCCCGATCCCACGGCCACGACCCCGTCGGCGTGCCGCGTTCTTTCCCTGATCATCTGGATCGTCGCCTCGTCGCAGGCGAGATCGTGAGGCAGCACGATTTCGTCGACATCGGCGATGGCACGCAGGGCCTTCGCAACGCGCCGACCCATCACTTCGAGGGTGTTGGCGTCCGACACGACAGCGATGCGGCTGCCCAGCGTCAGAGGCGCAACGAGATCCGCCTCGTGGCCCTCGGTTGTTTCCAGTAATTCGATCGTTTGGAACGGCAGGTCGGCGGCCGCGCCTGTGTTGGGATCCTTCCACTGTCCTGCGACAACATCCTCGATCAAGGCGTTCCAGTTGGTCGTTTCAGCCATGGTCAGCCTCCATGAAGGCCGCGAGCCGCCGGTTCCAAGCGGAAAGCGTTGGCCAAAGATCAGCGTGAATCGCAAGAAGTTCGGCATAGCGGCAGGCACGACCCACATCGGGTTCGAAGGACTTAGCTGGTTCTCTGGCCATCGTGAGCGACGCTTCTGCGATCGTGGAAAACCATCCGACCCCCTTTGCCGCTGCCATTGCCGCGCCGAGCGAGGAGGCTTCCACGGTCGTAGAACGTTTTATGGGACGGTTGAGTGCATCCGCCAGAATCTGCATCCACAGGTCGGACTTCGCTCCTCCGCCGATCGCGATGAAGCGGTCGATATTCTGAGCAGCGGCGGCAGCGGCCCGCTGACTTGTCGCGGCTTGGTGCAGCGCTATTCCTTCCAGCACGGCGCGATAGAGGTCGCCGCGGCGGCTCGAGCCGGAAAGGCCGGCAATTACGCCGCGGGCGGCGCTGTCCCAGTGCGGATCCATGACGCCCTGCCAATAGGGCAGGAGAATTATGCCGCCTGCGCCGATCGGGCTAACGGCGGCTTCGGCCTCAAGCGTCTCCAGGGGGCCGCTGGACCCACACAGATCGGCGCCGAGCATTTCACGCGTCATCCAGTCGACGAGAAAAGTGCCGGAGCGAAGGCACGTTTCGTAGATATATCCGTCTTCGGCGACCGCCGTCTCGGTGCGGAAGGCCGGGTCATGGACGTAGTCGATGCCGAAGCTGCCGGAGACGACCGCCGTGCCGAGGTTTATGTAGGCGCATCCCGCTTGTAACACGCCAGCGCCCGTGCCGGCGCATTGACCGTCGCCGCCGCCGGCGACGATCGGCGTGCCCTCCCGCAAGCCCGTCAGCATGGCGGCTTGCGGGGTCAATTGGCCCAAGATGGTGCCAGGCCGCGCCAGATCCAGCATCAGTCGCCGCGCGATCCCGGCCGCGTCCAATAGTTCGTTCGACCAGTCCATGGTTCGCATGTCGAGCACGCCCATCGGGTCTGCGGAGGCGGTCGACGTTATCCATCGGCCGCTCAAGCGAAAGACCAGGTAGCCGTGCACCTCGGCCATGCGCTGCACCTGGGTAAAGATTTCTGGCTGCTCCTCGCGAAACCAGATCATGCGATAGAGGCATGGGATGACGTCCAGCGGCTTGCCGGATATCGCATGGATGCGTGCCGCGCCGAAGAACTCGCCGAAACGGCGTGCCTTGTGGCGGGCACGCTCATCGAGCCAGAGCGTTGCGGGCCCGATCGCTTCCCCCTGCTCATCGAAAAGGCCGAAGCTTTCGCGCTGGTTGGAAATGGCAAGGCCGGCAATGCGTGCCGGCGAAACTGTTGCCGTCACGGTGCGGAGCGCTGTAACCGTCGAGGCCCACCAATCGGCCGGATCCTGCTCGAAATACCCGGAGCGAGGGTTGGACATTGCTATCGACGCACGGCCCTCCGCCACGGCGCGACCGTTGCGGTCCCAGGCAATCGCCTTGGTCGCCGAGGTCGAGGAATCAATGCCGATGACGAGATCCGGAACCATTGCCGCCATTTTGCCAAAGGGGCGAGGGCGGTCGAAACCGCCCGTCGCCGAAATCACTGGAGTATCCCGCTAAAGGCCGGCATCCTTGACCTTGCCGTCGACTATACCGGCAATGGCATCCAGGCATGCCTTGGCGTCGCCGCCAAAGTCCTGGCCCGTTAGCAGCTTGCCGAGCTCAACCGGGATGTCATTGTTCGACAAATCTGCCCAAATCGGCATGTCCGGCTCCGATCCCATTTGGTTGTCGATGGTGTATTTGATCGCGTCGAAATGGCGTGTGGTGCCCGGTCCAACAACGGCTTTCGCCTTGACCCGAGGGTCGGTGAAGGAGGAATTGCGCATCGGCGAGGCGCCGCCGCCCAGCGTCGACACCCGTGCCATCACGTCCTTCGAGCAGACCCACTGCATGAACAGCCATGCTGCTTCCTTGTTCTTGGAATACTGCGACAGCGAGATCGTGGAACCGCCCTGGTGGCCGACGGCCGGGATTTCATTGAAGCCGCAATCGGCGACGGCGCGACGGCCGGGGACCTCCTTGGGCGCCGGCAGAGCCTCGAACAGTCCTTTGACCTTGGAATCGTTGGCATCGAAGCCGGGGAAATCCTCGCCCCAGGTGATTGCCATGGCGGCCTGTCCCTGTGTCAGGGCCTGTCCCTGACCATCCCAGGTCCATGTCGTCGCGGAGGGCGGCGAGTTCTTGACCAGCTCCTGGTAGAATTTTAGCCCGGCCACCCCGCGCTCGTCGTTGCCGACAAACTTCTTGTCCTTGTTGAAGATCGAGCCGCCATGCCCCCACAGTGCGAAGGTCCAGTCGCATTCGAGCGAATAGTGTCCGGACTTGGCCTGGCAGGCGGTGCCAAAGATGCCATTGCCCTTTTCTGCCTCTGTGAGAGCCTGCACGGCCTTGAGATAGGCGTCGAGGTCTGTCGGCAACGCGATATTGTGTTTGTCGAAAAGGTCTTTCCGATACATCAGGATGAAGATCGGGATATCGAAGGGAATTCCGCATTGTTTGCCGTTATACATAGCGATGCCATCGACAAGCGGCTTGGAGAAATCGTCCCAGTCGAAGTTTGGCATCGCCAGTTCTTTGTTCTGGCCGTAGTATTCGCGCGGATCGATGACATCCTGAGCAAACGTCGCCATCCAGGACTGGTCGAGATAGTAGACGTCATAGGTGCCCAGCTGGCCCTGTACGTCCTGCGTAGCCTTGGCGAGAACCTGTTCCAGCGGGACGATCTCGACCTCGACCTCAATGCCGGTCGCCTTGGTGAACTCACCCGCGACGAGCTGGTTGGCGACGATCGTTGGCGGCGTCGCTTCCGAAGTGTAACGGATTTTCGTGCCGGCATAGGGTTTGCCGACATCGGCCAGCCACTTCAGCATATCCGTGTCCTGGGCGCGGGCTTCTTCGACCCCCAGGCCCAGCCCGGCTCGATTGGAGCGGCCGCCGCCCAGCATGGCCAAGCCAAAGGCAGAAAAGCCAACGCCAGCCAGCGCCATCTTCCTCATGAAGTCGCGTTTGGTCATTCGGTTCGCCGTAAAGTCATTGCAGGTATCGGCGACGAATGTCTTCTTGTCGTGATCTCTGAAGCTCATGATCATTCCTCCTTTGCGATTTGTTTAATTCTTCTCGTTCGGGCCTCACTCCTTCAGCGATCCGAGGGTGAGGCCCCGGACCAGATGCCGTTGAACCAGTAGGATAAAGATGAAGCTGGGTATGATCGCGGACGTGCCAAGTGCTGTGATGTAGCCCCACTCGGTCGCGGTCGAGGTGACAAAAGTCGAAATCTTCACCGGCACAGTGCGGATCGACGTTGTCAGGAACAGAGAGAGCAGGAACTCGGTCCATGAAAAGATGAAACACAGCACAGCTGTCGCGGCGATGCCACCTTTGACCATGGGAACGACCACACGTCGAAACGTCTGCCAGCGCGTAGCGCCGTCAATCAGTGCCGCCTCGTCGACCTCGCGCGGGACATCGTCGAAGAACGACTTCAAAAGCAAGACGGCCAGCGGCAGGTTGATCAAACTGTGAACGAGGATCAGCCCCGTATAGGTGTCGCGCAAGCCGAGATCCCGGAACATGAAAACGACCGGTATGACGATCGCGATTGGCGGCATGAAGCGCTGCGAGAGGATCCAAAAAAGGAAAGACTGCTGGCCACTGAACTGCATTCGTGACAGACAATACGCGGCCAGTGTCGCCAGCAACAGGGTCAGTGCCGTCGAGCCGACAGCTATGATCGCGCTGTCGAGAAGCGACTGGCGGGAATCGTAGGAACTGGCGCCCCCCTTGATCACCCCCGCCGCCTCGCCGCCCTGTTCCATGCCTATGTCGACGCGCGAGACGCCAAGCAGCGTCACGCGGTAATTGTCCGGCGTCGGCGTGAAACCGGTGTAGACCGGTCCGCTGCGGTCGAAGATCGCGGAGTAGGGTTTGACGGAGGACAGAGCCCACCAGGCGATCGGGAACATGAAGATCGCCACCACCAACACGGCGAGCACGTCGCGGGTGATCATCTGGACGCGGGACGGCTCCATCAGAACCTCACCTTGAAAAGCCTGACAAAGACGTTCGACACGGCGATCAGCACAACCAGCACAATCAGCGACAGGGTCGCGGCGTAGGGGAAGTCTCCGGTGAAGTAGATACGGCCGGCATAGAATGAAAGCGTTTCGGTAGCCGTGCCTGGCCCGCCGGCAGTGATGATGTAGACGTAGTCATAGATGCGGAAGAGATCGACGCCCCGGATCAGTACCGCGACCGCTATCACCTTGCGCAGCATCGGCAGTGTAAGCCGCAAGAATGTCTGGATGCCGTTGGCCCCGTCGATCGCTGCGGCTTCGAAAGGTTCTTTCGGCAGCGCGCGCAGGCCTGCCAGGATGATGAGCACCATGAAGGGCGTCCACTGCCATATGTCTGCCAGCAGGATCGCCAGCAATGCGGTAACCGGCTGCGTCAGGATCGGCTGCGCCGGCGAGATCAGGTCGAGGGCGTAGAGGTAGAACGACAGGACACCGAAAGAGCCGTCCTGCATCAGCAAGAACATCATTCCTGTCACGGCAGGCGGCACTACCAGCGGCAGCGTCATCAGCGCCCGAAGTATCCCATAGCCCTTGCGATCGGTATCAAGCAGAAGCGCAATGAGGATGCCGAGTGCAAGCTGAACGGCCAGTGCGACGAAGGTGTAAATCAGCGTCGTTTCCAAAGAGTGCCACATACGCGTATCCGAAAATGCGCGCGCCCATTGGTGCACTCCGGCGAAATCAAGCTGCCGGGAAACGACATTGCGTTTGTGAAACGACAGCCAGACCGAATAGGCGAGAGGATAGATGCCGAAAACCAGAAGCATCACCGTGATTGGCGCGAGCCAGGGAAAAGGATGCTCGGCCGTCATGAACCGGGGTAGGGCCCAGCTGGACCTCTCCTGCGTGAAGGTTGCCGTGCTCACGGGCAAATCTCCGCTTGGTGAGAGAGATGCATTGGCCTTTCTCCCTATCGGCCAGATCGTGCAAACTTGAACTTTTGTAAGTTGGTTGTGCCTTTTGTTAAGGCAGCGTGGGGGACGCGTGTTGACTTGTCAAGTCAGATCCATGTCGGCGGGCGCTGCCCTCGCACGCCCTCCGTCACAGCCGGACATGGATTGTTTTCTGGAACGCGACGGAAGCAGGAGACCGTCTGCATCGGGGTCATCGCTGCGTTGAGCCAGTTGCAACTGCGATCACCGACATGGTGGTGATCGCAATGGAGACGGGGAACTACCAATAGTCGACCAGTTCACCAGGCATGGACGCATCAAGGAGAGTGGAGGCGGGCCAAATCTGTTAGCCCGGTGCTCGCCTTAATCCGGCAGTCTGATCTGCAGCTTCACGTCCGACGGCCGGCCTTCGACCGCGCGGTCGAAAGCCGCGATGGAGTCTTCGAAGGGAAAGGTTGCCGAAATCAGTGGCTTGAGGTCGACCCTACTCGATGCCATCAGCGCGATCGCCCTGTCATATTGGTGGGCATAGCGGAAGACGGTCTCGATGCGGATTTCCTTGGTCGAGGCCGTAGCGATGTCGAACGCCACCGGCGCCACCGGTAGGCCGACCACCACCACGGCGCCGCCGGGTCGCGGCAGGTCCAGCAACGTCTCCCATGCTTTGGGCGACCCGGAGCATTCGAAGACGACGTCGGCGCCCCAGCCGGCGGTCAGGCGTTTCACCTCCGCCCCTAGGTTCTTGTCGCGGATGTTGACCGGGACCACACCCTTGAAGCTTTTGGCGATGTCGAGCTTGGGTTGAGCGAGGTCTGCGACGATGGCGCGGGCACAGCCGCCGGCAAGGGCGGCAATCGCCACCATCGTGCCGATCGGCCCTGCCCCAAGCACCACCGCTGTGTCACCCGGCGCGATCTTGGCCTTGGCCGCAGCCTGCATGCCGACGGCGAAGGGCTCGACCATGGCGCCCTCGGCGAAGCTGACATTGTCGGGCAATTTGAAGGTGTAGTTGCCGGGGTGAACGACATGGGCTGTCAATACGCCATGAATCGGCGGCGTCGCCCAGAACCTGACCGCCGGGTCGATGTTGTAGAGGCCGAGCCGGCTCGCCCGCGAATTGGGATCCGGGATGCCTGGTTCCATGCAGACGCGGTCGCCGATCTTCAGATGCTCGACGCCTTCGCCTGTTTCCACGATGGTGCCAGCGGCTTCGTGGCCCAAGACCATCGGCGCTTGGACCACGAACGGGCCGATGCGCCCATGGGTGTAGTAATGCACGTCGGACCCACAGACACCTACCGTATCGATCTTGATACGAACCTCGCCCGGACCCACTGTCTGCGGCAGATCGATATCACGCAGCTTGAGTTGTTGCTGACGTTCAAGGACAAGGGCGCGAACTTTCGTCATCGACGTAATCTCCTCTAGCCAATTGCCCCTCTCGCCTAGGACCGGCTGCCGCCCTGGTCGAACAGCCAAGCCATGGCTGGTTGGATATGGACCGCCGTTGGCAATCTATCGGACTGTGCTGGTCAGCGTCGATATGGACAAGCGAAGAAGCCTTCCACGGTTCTGCGATCGTGTATGCCCGGCTGGTCGACCACTCCTTGCAGGCGCTACCCAATTTTCCGGCGGAACTGAACGCAAGAGACGTTGTTGGTTAGCAGCGGGGTTGCGGTTGCGCCAAAAGTGAGGAAATCTTGGAACACTCCTTCGAGTTTCGAACGACCCTGATAGCCGCCCCCTCGTCGGTTCAGCCACCAAGCAATGCGCATTGCGGCCTGATCTCCATGCCAGGTTTCATGCGATGAAAGTCTTGGTAGCGGGCGCAACTGGTCTCATTGGTGCTGCGGTATGCGCGCGGCTTAGCAAGGAAGGACACGAGGTCTATCGTGTTGTTCGGCCCAACGGATCGCGCTGTTTTTCAGAGAGCCGCGAGATTGTGTTGGACGTCGCGAAGGCCTTGGATCCCGCAGACTGGCATCGCCATTTGTCAGGTGTCGATGCCGTCGTCAACTGCGTCGGCGTCCTGCAAAAAGGGCTGCATGATAGCCCACGCGCGGTTCACCAGAGCGCGGCAGCGGCGTTGTTCAAGGCATGTGCGCAAACGGGGGTCACGAAGGTCATCCATTTCTCTGCAATTGGGGTGGACCGCCTACAGCTCTCCCCGTTTTCGTCCAGCAAGCTAGCGGGGGATGAAGCGCTAACGGCCCTTGATCTTGACTGGGTCATACTGCGGCCCGCTGTCGTACTCGGACGACCCGCCTATGGAGCGAGCGCACTGTTTCGCGGGTTGGCCGCTTTACCACTTCTCCCGGTGATGCCAAATACCGGGCGCCTCCAGGTCGTCCAACTCGAAGACGTCGTGTCCACGGTCGAATTTTTTCTGCGCCCCGACAGTCCTTCCCGTGTGGCGGTGGAACTGGCCGGGCCCGAGGCACTCTTGATGAGCGAGGTCATCGACCATTATCGTCGCTGGTTCGGCTGGAGAAAAGCTCGAGAATTTGTCATTCCGGGCGGAGCTTCCAGGGTGCTCTACCGCTTGGGCGATCTGGCAGGCGCGCTCGGATGGCGGCCACCGATGCGGACCAACGCCGCGAAGGAGATCACGCGAGGTGCGACGGGCGACCCTCAGCCGTGGATGAGGATGACCGGGATCCAGCCGTCGAGCCTGTCGAGCACACTTGCGACCAACCCCGCGACGGTACAGGAACAATGGTTTGCTCGCCTTTATTTCGTCAAGCCAGCGATTTTCGTCGTGCTTCCTTTTTTCTGGATTATGACTGGTATCATCGCGCTTACCACCGGGTGGCGTAGCGGTGTCGAACTTCTGAGCAATACGGCAGTCAGCGCACTGGCCGAGCCGACAGTGGTGGCCGGCGCGCTTGCCGACATTGCGGTGGGCACGCTGATTGCCTGGCGATCAACTGCCCGGCTGGGACTTTGGGCAGCGATCGGGATCTCGTTGTTCTATGGGGTTTCGGGCACGATCTTGCGTCCGGGACTTTGGAACGAGCCGCTCGGTCCGCTGATGAAGATCCTGCCAATCCTCGTCGTGCACTTCGTCGCGCTAGCGATCCTGGCGGAGCGCTGATGGTCTATTTCCTGCTGAAGTTCCTCCACATCATCGGGGCCGCCATCCTACTCGGCACGGGCGCTGGTATTGCCTTCTTCATGCTGCTCGCGCACCGGACAGGCAATGCTGCGACGATTGCCGCAGTAGCCCGGATCGTCGTCATTGCGGATTTCGTGTTCACGGCCACGGCCGTTGTCGCGCAGCCTGTGACGGGCGTCGCGCTTGCCTGGCAAGCCGGCTATTCGCTTTGGGAGGGCTGGATTGCCCTGTCGATTCTGCTCTACATCGCCACCGGCCTGTTCTGGCTTCCAGTCGTCTGGATGCAAGTAACGATGCGCAATCTGGCGTCAGAGGCAGCAGCATCCGACGAGCCTCCACCTGAGCGCTACGGTCGACTGTTCCGGCTGTGGTTTATCTTCGGCTTCCCAGCATTCGCAGCCGTGACCGCGATATTCTGGCTGATGATTACGCGACCCGTCATCGAATGGATCTGACTTATCATTTGGGCGCGAACGCGGCCTGGTGTTCCTCCTGGCCGGCGCTCTCGGCGTGCTGCTCTACCTTGGGTGAAGAGCAGCCGGAATCAGGACCATTGGGTGCTTCTAAAATGGTTGAAAGGATCGGGTGTCGGTCTGGAACCTCTTTCCGGCTCGCGCATTGAGCGAGGTTGAAGGGGCCTCGGAGTCTGCATGGAACAAAGGGTTTTGGGCCCCGGAGCCTTGCGAAGGGCTTTCGTGCTGATGACAACAGCCGCGAAGGGGATTCGTATAACCGATCAAAAAATGTCCGAAGCAAAGGTGCGCGATAGCCAACGTCACCTTCAGGATCTGCTCGCCGCTATTCCTGCCGCGATCTACACCACCGATCGCGATGGCAAGATCACTTATTTCAACGAAGCCGCGGTTGCACTTGCCGGGCGGACTCCGGTAATTGGCAGTGACGAATGGTGCGTGACCTGGAAGCTCTTCTGGCCCGACGGCACGCCGCTTCCTCACGATGAATGCCCGATGGCGATCTCGTTGAGGGAAGGTAAGCCGGTCCGCGGATATGAAGCCATTGCCGAGCGGCCGGACGGAATCAGGATCCCTTTCATCCCTTATCCGACACCGATGCGGGATGCGGATGGGAACGTCATTGGCGGTATCAACATGCTGGTCGATGTCAGCGAGCGAAAGCAGGCCGAGACCCAACAGCGAATCTTGCTCGACGAACTCAACCATCGCGTCAAGAACAACATGATGATGCTGAAGTCCTTGCTTTCCGTGGCGGCGAGGACGAGCCGAAGCCTGGAAGCCCGTGACGTACTAGACGAGGCAAGCAAACGGGTTGCCGCGATGGCGGCCGCACAGCGCGTCCTTTGCGATACCGCCGACGCCAGCAATTTCAGTGTGCAGCCCTTCCTCGGGCCGTTTGCGAGACTGCCAAGCAAATGTTTCCACCGAATGTACGGCTGGTTTGTGAAGCTGACAGCATCAAATTGCCGAACGACGTGGCGATGCCGCTGGCCCTCATCGTCAACGAGCTTTTGACCAATGCGGTCAAGTATGGCCTCAACGGCAGCGCCGGAGGGACCGTCCAAGTCAGCATCGCCAAGAAGGCGGAGGGTCATTCGCTGGTGGTTACAGACGAAGGCTCCGGCTTCGACCTAAACTCGGCGCGCGCGACGTCCTCGGGACTGCGGCTTGTAGAGGGCCTCGCGCGGCAGATCGGCGGAACCTTCGACGTTCATCGAGACCCATGTCGATGCGTGGTGACTTTTTCTCAAGCACCGCTGGAGATCGGCCGTGCGACTGGAACCCGCGATGACTGAGCCAAGCCAAGCCGGGGAGTTCGACCGCGCATTCAAACCCCAACTGGCCTGGTCGCGAGACGACATGAGCGGCGGTGAGGCAACGCCTACGGCCGGTCGGACGATACTGATCGTCGAAGACGATTACCTGATTGCGCTCGACGCGGAAGCCGGACTGACCGCGGCGGGGTTCTCGCTGGCCGGAACGGCGGTCAGCGCCGAACAAGCTGTGAGCCTCGCGCTCTCGACCAGGCCGACGCTCGTCCTCATGGATATCCGCTTGCTTGGAAAGCGGGACGGAATTGATGCCGCGCTGGAACTTTATCGCGACCTCGGCATACGATGCATCTTCACAACCGCGCATGGCGACCAGGAGGTGAAGCTTCGCGCCGAAGCGGCAAGGCCACTTCGCTGGGTGCAAAAGCCCTACTCAACATCCACTCTGGTCGACGCCATCAGAACAGGATTCCACCAAGTCGAGCAACAGAACTGAGGCGCGGCGGAATTTGGGCCCACCGATCCACGCGTGGACGCAGCACAGGAACGCGCAAGTTATACCAGCTGGCAAGGTTGTGGCACCGATCGGTTTGCAATGCGCGCCCGGAGAACCGTTGTTGCCCTTGAGCGTCTCTGCCTCCGTTAAGACGGTTGACGTTCTGCTTTCGATCCCTGCGGGTCTGCACGTCCGTGGAGTGATGCAGGAGGTGCTCGAGGCCCAGATGGAGGAGGCGCTGGTTGCTTCGAAGGGCGACACCGGAGCGCCTCGGCTACCGCTCGCGAAATACGCGCCGCCTTTGATGATTTGCGATAGCTTCAGGGCCTTATCACCGTCGTCATGCCCGAACCTGTCATTGACCAGGTGAAATGTGGTGACAAGGAGGGCGCCCATACGTTCGGTTTTTCGATCGGCGACGCGGTCCACAAAGCCATCCACAATCGCCATGAACGCCCGCCTGTTCAGACATGAGGTAAAGGGCGTCCTGCGGTCTGCCGGATCCTGCTGGCGGCGCTTAGACTTGCCGCGGGGCTACCCAGCGACCCCGCCTCGTACTACCATTGCGCTTTCGCTGGACATTAGGGGCCGCACCCATTTCATTGCGGTTGCACGTGAGGATGAATTGGACATCTTCGAGCGGCTTGAGGATTTGATAGACGTGCCCAACACGGCAGCGGTGAAGCAGGCGCGCGAACTGCTAAGACAGCTAGAGGAAAGGTCAGACGGTGCAACCGACACGATCGACCAATTTCTGCTTGATCTAATGACGTTGGACTTTGTCGTTGAGTCTTGCCACCCGCGTTTCGATGCTCCCGCGCGGAAACTGGCGCGAATTAGGCTGACAATGCTCAAGATGTTATGCGGAGCTCCCGCCTAACAGAGCCCCGCTGCGTCCCCGGCGTTCCCGACGGAGTCGGCCGCGTCCGGATCAATTCATTGGTGGCACGCGCAGCAGCCCGCCACCTCGAGCATTGGGCTTGCCTCACGGCGCGAGATCATCAGGCCACGCTGACGCAGTCCCGCAGCGCTGCGTATCGCATCTCACAATCCCGAATCTCGCCTTGAACAGGGGTTAGTGCTGAAGAAAAGGCGCCGCGTGGAGTCAGCTTCACTGCCCCCGACGAGGACTACTGTTGTGCGAGGACTGTCCGCCTCCCCGTTGGCTGCCGTGTTCCAGGGAATACGCATGAGTGAACTCGGCCCCGAGAAGAAATATCAATGACGCGTAGTAGATCCACAGCAGCACGACGATCAGCGCACTGGCCGCACCGAACGAAGACGCCACGCCACTGCTGCCAATGTAAAGGCCGATTAAGCTCTTGCCGATGGTGAACAGTGCAGAGGTGACAAATGCCCCGAACCATACATCGCGCCACTGCAACTCCCTATCCGGTAGGACTTTGTAGATCGCTGCGAATAACAGCGCGATAAGGAAGAAGGAGAACAGAATGTTCAGCCCTTCAACGATGACTGATCCGAAGGGCAGCAGCTGGTTGATCCAGCCACTGAGGGCGCTAATTGCTGCGCTCGCCGCCAGCGAGACGAGCAACAAAAAGCCGAGTGCAATGACCAATCCTAAGCTGGCCGTCCGCGCCCGGATCAGCCGAGCAATCGAGCTTCCTTCGGGTTTGGCCTTCCAAATTATGTTCAATGCCGATTGCATTTCGCCAAATACACCGGATGCCGTAAGAAGCAACGTGCACAGGCCAACTAAGGTCGCGATCATTCCCGACTTCGGATTTGAGGCGCTTTGCAGCGCACTTTGTAGCACCTCGGCGCTTTGGGGTCCCATCAATCCAGAAACCTGACCGGCTATTGCAGTGCGTGCGGCGTCGTGTCCAAACACCAGGCCCGCTACGGCCACGACCAGCAACAAAACAGGTCCAAGTGACGTGACCGCAAAGAACGCCATGGCTGCACCGTGACTGAGAGCGCCGTCGGTAATGAAGCCCGCCACGCTGGCCTTCGCAATGCGCCACGCCTCAAGCATGGATTTCCTCGACGGAAGGTGTCAACTTTCCCGGACAAAGTTCATGCCTGATGTCCCGAAGGGGCAAACTTGCGACAAAGGGAAGCGTTCCACACCAGTGAGAAAGTCCCGCGCGGAGTTCGGTCCCAAGCTCCATCGCGACACGGGGTTTTTTCCGGGTCTATGTCTAATCGCTCAAGGCCGCCTAGGCTTTTTTGGCTTGCCGGCGCGAGGCTTCTGGCCAGCACCTTCTTCCCGAGACTGCTTAGAGTTGGCGAGCCGTTGGCGGACCGCATTTTCCGTACTTTCGGCCGCGGACCTGACGACGTCACGGACCTTGTCGGTCAGCGTGCCTTCGCGCGACGCCTGCCGCGCAGCTTCGGTGACCGCCTGATAGCCTTCGGCTGCGATCCTCTTAACCTCACCAGTGCCCTCTTCGAGCTTAGCTGCGGCAACGTCCCGAAGCTTGTCGCGGTAGCCACCCAACTCCCGCCCTCGATTGACCTATGCTGGTTGGTCCAAGCACTCCGGACGTGCCCCGGGTCCCAACCGATGGGCTCTTTGTTGGGCTGCTGGAACATGTGTCAGAGACCAATGTTCGGGAGCCGGCCCGCTTTACTCCCGGGCGGTCGTCCCATGTGACTGCCCGCTGGCTATGGCCGGCGGGCAGTCACATGGGAACTTGATATTCGTCGGCAGGTTCGAAAAGCGGCAGCTCCCGTGCTGCCGGTCAGGTCCCCGAGACCTGGCCGGGCCAGCTTCCCTCGCCAGTGAGGCGGGCCCTGTGCGATCGGCAAAGGCGGCGGCCCTGGAACCTGAACGACTGTCGCTGGTTGGTAGATTGGTGGAGTGGCTCTCCAGGGCTCGCCGCCGGTTGAGGTCCGGGCCTCAACTGCCCGCGCTTCTGCCGAGGGGCGCGGGCGACCATTTTAGGGGACCGATATGCCGCGCAAGGTTGACAAGCTAAGGCACGAACGGGCTGACCGCGTATCTCGCGTCGTCATCGATGCGGAGCGCAAAGCCCGTGAAGCCAAGACAGCTCGTCTGAGGGCCGATCGGCTGGGGCAGCGTTCCGTCAAGCCTGCGAATGTCGACCCGACGAAGTCACGCTAGGTGGTGCCTGAGTCTACCGCGCCGGCCATGGCGGCTCGGAGGTCCGCCGCGCGGCGACAAGATAGGACGAGCGTCACACGGTCAAGTAGAGCCCCATGGATTAGGCGTGGCTGTCTGGGGAGGCGACGCAGATGAGCCACGCTCGGCCTCGACACTGTCGCGCTTGTTTCTAAGAAGGGCAGGGCACAACAGAACAAGGCCGACTGCGATGCCTATTTTGCCTTCGCGCCGCCCTTGTGGACTATGGCAAGCTTCGGAACCTGGGCTTCGTGGATGATTCTAAGAGCTTCGTCTCTGGTGATCCCGACCTTGCGGGCGTAGTACTCGGCTTCTCGCGCCCGCTCGCGATCCACTGGACGTTCCGTCGCCTGGTTGTTCGCCTTCTGCTTTGCCTTCTGTCCCATGAGGCGAATTATAGCACACCATGGACCCAGGCTAAACCGCGCGGCGGCCCGTTCGCTTGCCTAGCAGGAGTAGCGCTTAGACGCCACTGTCTGGCAGGTACCTGGTTCATCCGTTCGAATGACGCCCGTCGGCAGTCACAACGCTGGTTGGCCCAACCTGGCGGCAGGAAAGACTGGCAAGGTGGCTCCTGATGTGAGCGGACCGCGTCATCGGCAACAGGCTGGCGATCACCCACGACTTCCTTTCGATAATGCTTGGGATGAGGCGCCCGGGTGTGACGCTGGCATTCCAGGTGCTCAAGAGGCAGGGACTGATCCAAGCCCGGCGGGGAGAGGTCACAAATACGGGATCGAGCGGGGCTGTTGGCGACACCGGGCGTGGTTACGGTCACGAAGCCGCCGACCGGTCACTGAGATAGCTCCCGCCTGAAATCCGGTCCGGACCAAAGCGCTGGGGCTTTTCCGAGCCTAAGGGTTCATTTGCGCCGGGCTTGGCTGCTAGCCGATCCAGCAGCTTGCGGGACTCTTCGATAACGCGGCGAGTGTCTTCAATGTTCAAGCGAAGATCGTCAATCTGTGCCGCCGCCCATCGCTGGTACATACGAGCGCTTACATTGCGTAAGGCTTCAGGTTCCCACGGCTCCATCACTATCAGACCCGTTGCGTAATGGTTCGAACGTGACTTTTACCACAAAAAGCGGTTTGCTGGTACCCTCATGTACATGCAAGGCGACCTCTCGGAACGTGCCGTCCGGCATTTTGTCCTTTGCTATTTCCAGCAGCGCCCTTGCTGCCTCATCTTCAGCGGATACCAGGCTCGGAAGGTCGGTGCCTTCGGTGTCCGGGTAGGCGGTTCCGTTATCGGTTAGATCGAAATAATAAAGCACCATTGGAGTCGAACAAAAAGGCGTACTCTTTGTTCCTTCGACCCTAAGCTCCACTGCGCGGTGGTTAGCGCCTTACTTCCTGATGATCCAATCCACCAACGCAGGCTCGACACGCTCGGACCCGGTAAACTCGTGAACCAGGTACTGAGCGACGGCGCGCCATTGAGACCTTGGCGTCTTCACTTCCACGACCAAATCCTGAAAGACCTTGCGGACGATGTCTGCATCCCACGCGGATAGCCGGTGGTGCTCAGCGTCTCTGAGTGCCTCCCCTATCTTGCGCTGGCGAAGCCGCTTTAGAAGCTCGCGTGATGCCGCGATTGCGCGCCGGGTTTGGGCTATGTCACTGCGAAGTGAGGTAATGTCGGCCATAGAACGGTGCTGAGACAGGAAGCTGGCGTCAATCATCGCCTGCGCCATGTCTATATGGCTTACGATCATAGCTACCTCCCAATAGCTAAGACTCTAGCTGTGTAAGCTAATGCAGCCCGTAAAGGATTCAAATGTCGGTTTGATACCAGCGAACAGGGTGTGGCCCAGCTCAGTGTGGCTTCCCTGTACTCGTCGACGGAAATTCGAGGATTGTCGCAGGCCGCTCCGGCTGCAGAGGCTCATGGCTAGGCACTTTATGTCAGAAGACTTGACCCAAATCCCGCCGATCGACCGGCTGACCGCATCCGGGACATTCTAGGAAACGGGCACCTCGTGGAGGACGATCTTAGAATGCAGCAGCCCCTGAGCTGCGCATCAAAATTCATGGAGCAAGTTAGCCAAAACCGATCACCCGGTCAGCACCTCGTTGCTGACGTCAAAGCGGCAGTTGATCCATTCCAACACCGAAGTAGAACTCGAGGCGATGGTATGCGACTTTTCGGGCGAGCGACGCGCAGCCCAGGCTGCCAGCCGCTCTCAATCGCCATCGCTCATATTTCAGCCTTTGAGGGCCCCCCCGCGGTCGCGGCGGGATTTTGCTTTTTGCAGCAAGCATGTCTAGCTTCCCGGTTGGGGGAAAGGCTATGCGCGACTTGCCCAAGGACGTTGACGCCGACGCGGTGATTGAGATCGGCCGCTACCTTGATGATCGAGGCAAGGGCGCGCGCATCTCTGTTCACGAGGCCATCAGGATCGTTCGGAAAAAAACGAGGACCAAATTGACTGATGCTGGCCTCGAAGAACTGATTGTGGAATGTGCGGCAGCACGGCACTTGGCGATTGTTCTGGATTCTTGACTGATCGTAATGCTTATCCAGAAAGCCCGCCAAGCGTACTGAGAGCTGGCGCTATCCGCGCAGTCTAGGTCTGGATCCCAACGAACTTTCCGTGGGGTTTGCGGCCAATCTGGCGGTTCGCCGATCCTTAAGCCAAAGCGCCTTCTTTCTTCGTGCCAGTAACTCGACGTAGTCGCCACCATCAGCAAGCGCACCGCCGCGCTTCGCAGCAATCGCATAGTCAGCCCTGTTCGTTCGATAGTCTTCTTTTTGCACGGACATCGCTTTCTCCCACTTCGCGGCCTCTCTCCCTTTTTGGCCTGACGGACGAATTAGCTGCCGGTGTATCGCACAAGTCCACCAATTGAGGATTGTATTAAAATGATACACCCGCGTACGCGACAACCGGGGGCACGCGCGGAGCTGCCCGACGTAGTTCGCGTGGCGCGGTTCTCCTCCCTTCAGACTGGCTCCGCAAGCCCGTTATATGCATTTTTGCTAAAGTTCTCGGAACTGATTGCCGTCGCACGGTTTGACTCCCGGTTCCGGGAGTCGCGAGCACATGAGCAGGACCGAAGACCGGCTGTCGTTCATCGAGTTTCAATCGCCGACGCTGGTGGAGAAAGCTCCTGATGGCGGCAACTGGCTTCACGAGATCAAGTACGACGGCTACCGGACTCAACTTATCCTCGAAGGTGGAACAGCGCGAGCCTTCACCCGGCGAGGCTACGACTGGTCGCATCGATACAAGAGAATTGTTCAGACGGCCGCGAGCCTGCCGGTGAAATCCGCGATCATCGATGGTGAGGCTGTGGTCTTAGGCGATACCGGGCTGCCGGACTATCAAGCCTTGGAACGGGAGCTAGGCAGTCCGAACTCGTCGAGGCTCATGTTCTACGCGTTCGACCTGCTTCATCTCAACGGGCGCGATTTCCGGCAGCAGCCGCTTTCGGAACGCAAGGCTGCGTTGGAGAAGCTGCTCAAAGATACAGCTCCGACCCTGACCTATGCCGAGCATCTGGAGGTAAGCGGGAAGGACATGTTCGCCCACGCCTGCAAGATGGGGTTGGAGGGCATCGTCTCCAAGCGCGCCGATTCCCCCTATCGCTCCGGCGTCCAGACAAGCTGGGTCAAGATCAAATGCATCAAGAGCGACACCTTTCCCATCGTGGCTTTTGTCGAGAAGCTTGGCGCTCACCCGCGTCGCATCGCCTCGCTCTACATCGGCAGGCCTGAAGGCGACCGGCTGGTTTATGCCGGGAAGGCGCAGAGCGGCTACAGCTTGATCACCGCGCGGCAGGTCCGCGAGCGGCTCGACCCGCTGATTATCGACAAGTCGCCATTGTCGGAGCCGATCGACAAGCCCAAGGCCACATGGGTTAGGCCGGACGTTCTGGCCGAGGTGCAGTTCAGCGGCGTGACCGACCGCGGCATCTTGCGGGAAGCGGTATTCAAGGGCCTTCGTGAAGACCTCGTCACGATCCCCGCAAAGCCGCCCGCCCCATCTAAGCGGCGGCACGAGGCCAACGAACGCGGTGTGCCTCGTGAGAACATCCTGCAGCTGCTGCCAGACGCGGTGTCGCCTTCCAAGCATGAGCTTAGGGGCTACTGGGAGCGGGTTGCCGACCAAGCTCTGGTTCATCTCAGCCACAGACCGTTGAAACTGGTCCGGCATGCCCATGGGGCGACTTTCTATCACAAGGGCCCCTTGCCCGACATTCCGAGGGCCGTGCATCAGTTACGCGTCCAGAAGCGCGAGGGAGGCGAAGGAGTGCGCGTGTGGGTCGACGATCTTGCTGGTCTGCTCGGGCTGGTCGAAATGGATGCGGTGGAGCTTCATCCTTGGAACGCCACCATTGATGACATCGATCGCGCCGATCGCGTGGTTCTCGACCTCGACCCAGGCGAGGGCGTCGAATGGAAGCAGGTGATCGAAGCGGCCCTGGCGCTTCGCGACATCATGGAGGCTGCAGGTCTGAAGAGTTGGCCTAAGGTCACCGGCGGCAAGGGCATCCATTTGATGGCGCCTATTGAACCAAAGATGACCCACGACAGCGCCCGGCAACTAGCCAAGTCGCTTGCCCGAAGTCTTATCAACGTTCAGCCCGACCGTTACCTTTTGTCCGCTGCACCGGCAGCACGAACGGGACGCATTTTCATCGACTACCTTCGCAACGGGAGAGGCAACACGGCCGTAGGTGCGTTCTCCCCACGAGCCCGCCCCGGGTTTCCAATCGCGCATCCAGTGACATGGGCTCAGGTTGAGCGGTCCATTCGGCCCGACGCCTTCACCATGGATCATCCGTTCAGGGCAGCCACTAGGAAGGCAGCCTGATCCGGCGAGGACCGGAGCAGCGAACCTGGATCAGAAGTGGGAGCTGCCGTCAGCAAATCGCAGCGAACCTCAAAGTTCCGCACGAGCTAACAAACCACGGGTTCGTATCGTAGCCGAGACGCGGTTTTCGTTTTTGGTTGGAGGCAATGCGGCTCTCCCGACGAGTTGGCGGGCTTGGGGATCGGTCCAGCCGCGATTCTCACCGCGTTCTTTGGCGGGTTATTCTGCCTGAGCGCATTTCTGGCTTTGGGATTCCTCCTCAGGGTGCAGGGTTCTCACCGACAGCACTGGCTGGGATCGTTTCCGCCAGCATTGCTGGCGGGTTGATCGGATCAATGGCAAGTAGACAGGGCGCGGAACCTTTCGAGGGGATCGTCTTAGTGACGGCGCGCATCAACGGCGCTAGCGACGGTGTTTTGGCGCTCTACTCTGATGGACGCAGCGAGATATCGAGAGTGGGTCACCAACGTTGGAAGGCGCGACGCCTATGCTCGGACGGCGCACATTGTGTGCGAACTCATCGTCAGCCCGGTGTTACCCGCAAGTTCCGCTCACCAATGCTTGCCAGGTTCTACCCGTTTGGTTGAGGCGCGAGAGGTGGCGTATTCGGGTCCGGGCAACCAAGGGTCGACAATTGACCACATCGAGAGGGCCGATCGCCAACGGTGCCATAACGTTCCACGAGTTTTGCGAATCCGTAGGCGAACGCGAAAAGAAGCGCCAAGAAAACCACTATTCGGACGGCCATAAGGGATTGTAGCAGATCGGCACTGGCGCAGCAGTCCGCAAAAAAGCCTGCAACAGGAAGTGGGGCGACCGACGCCGGTTGGCGGGGGGCGGGATAGACGCCGGTCGCCTTCAAGGATGGGGACCATGGATTCAGCAAACTGCGTCGCGATTGGTCCTCGGACAAGTAGAGGCGATTCGCACAAGAATAGCAATTGGCCCGAAGTGCCTCTGTCCGGTCTTAAATCTCTGGGACAGATGGCTTGGCGAACGTCCGACGGAAGGAATAGCCTGAAGGGTAATGCCATAGGCTAGCTTGACGGTGATGTGCGGCCACTGGCTTTGCAAGCCGCTCGCGCTTTTTTAGCAGGCGCGATCGCCGAAAAGCGCCGGGAACATTAGTGCCCCATGCAAGTTCGGCATCTAACTCAATCCGGTCACTGAATTTGGCACATGTCCCTTCCCCGAACATTATGATCCGCAAGCTCCAGAACATCTCTGATCTCACGCAGTCAGACATCGCCGTTTTGGAGAGCATCCAATTCCAGACACGGGACTATCATGCCGATCAGGACATTGTGCGCGAGGGTGATCGTCCCACCAATTCATTCGTTGTCTTGGACGGTCTGGTAGGGTCCACCAAGCTTACAGGCGAGGGCAAGCGGCAGGTCACTTCGTTCTTTGTTCCGGGAGACATTCCCGATCTCCATGGATTGCATCTCTCGGTTTTGGATTGCACGTTCTCACCTCTCACGCGCGTCCGCGTGGGCCTCATGCGGCACGATGCCTTGCGGGCCATTTGCGACCAACATCCTTCCATAGCCACGGTGTTTTGGCGCTCGACTCTGATCGACGCAGCGATCTATCGAGAGTGGGTCACCAACGTTGGAAGGCGCGACGCCTATGCTCGGACGGCGCACATCCTGTGCGAACTCATCGTCCGCCTTCGCTCCGTGGGGCTCATCAGCGACCATGTAGCGGAGCTTCCGATCACGCAGGCGGAACTTGCCGATGCGGTAGGCTTATCCACCGTGCACGTGAACCGAACGCTTCAGGAACTTCGACGCAACGGGTTGATTGTCACCGAGGGGTCGCGATTTCACGCCGTTGATTGGGCCGGGCTCATTCGAGCAGGAGATTTCGACACCACCTACCTGCACCAAAAGAACGCGAGAACGTTGTGAGGGCGGGCTCGATGGCGAGATATTTCTTTGACGCCGGCGACAGCAATGCGGTCATCAAAGGTGAGGTAGGCATCGAATGTGATGGGATCATGGCAGCACGTCGTGAGGCCATGGAAGGCCTGATCTTCGGCTTGCTGCGGCATGTGCTTCCGGCCAGGCAATTGGAGATCGCGAGGCTGATGATTGCCATGGACCGGGTCACATTCACATACGTGAAGATGCTCGTCGCCCTTACGCCACAGGGGATGCTGGCCGAGGGTTTTAATCCGGCGATGATTGCCAACGTGTCTGACGATTAACTGGGAGCGCTGACGCCGGAGCTTGGCAGGCTAAGCCGAGTTTCTGGGCGCTGTGGAAGGACGTGGCTCAGTGAGCCTGGAACTGTTAGCGACCGGCCGCTACTTTGACCGGCTGATGGATAATTCCAAGGTGGTACGATATTTGGCTCATAATTTCACGGCCAATTTGACGAGTTTTACAGCCTGTCGACGCCCGGGTTCAAGTCACCAGTTCGCTTCCTGGCGTAATGCTGCTGACCTTTGCCCACTGCGCTCACTCCCAACCGGATAATGCTTCTATTCAACGTCCGAGTCCGTGCATGTAAGCAATCGCTTGTAGGGAAGGCCACGCGCGAAAGCGAGCTTATAGCGCGGCCACGCAAGGGGTGGACGTCGTGGACAAAGGTCTGGGCGATCACGACATCGAAAGGTGTTGGTGGGAGGCCGCGTGCTGCGCTTCCTGAAACTCAACGTCTCATGCTAGTTCGACGGCTCGGAACTGGTCGAGCGGCGCATTGCGCGGGCTGCGACCATCTTGCCGTCCTCAAGTTCGGCGCACGAACGGGCCGCGTACCCATCGCAACGGTGCGGTCCAGCGCCAGCTGCGCGACGCGAGAAGCGCGTCGCGTTCTGCAAGGAAAGCGTCCCGATCGCGGACCATCGCGTCACATTCGAGGCTGAGCTCGTGGTGAGCACGAACGATCGCATGGTGAGTGCGAACGACCGCCTCGTGATCTAAAATCCGCGCTCGAAGCTCACCAAGGAGATGTTCAGCGTCCGCCGCCGCTATCGCCAGAACATCACAGCTTTCGTTGAATATCGTACGCGCCAGGTCCAGTTGAGCGCGCAGTTCACGGCTTTCGCCGTCGACCGCCATGGAACGCAAAATCTGATATGCGGTCCGGATCAGAGGTGTGATGTTCGGATGGTTTCGCAGCTCTTCGATCGAGGCTCTCTCGTGATGCAGGTCCTGGTCCAGGAACTTTTCAGTCTTGATATCGGACTGGCTGCAAGGAGCCGCGAAATCGAGGGGTTCTTCGGCGAGATGTGGAAGGTACCCGAACTCGCCGCAATGGAATTCAAGTCTGCCGAGATCCTTTGCATTGAGCGTCGAGCGCGGCGGGGGCATCCCAACGGCTTTCAGGGCACGCATTCAAAACGGCGCCGGCCCGAAGGTGGGACTGCTGGTCGAATATGAATGATGCACTGCCAAGCCTCTATAACGATGCGGTGCCATATCGCCAGGGCAGGGCGCATGCCGAGCGGGTGATAAACGATCTTCGAGGCGATCATCCGCGAGGGCATCGAAGCGGGGGAATTCAAAGTCGAAGATCCCGCCGAGGCGGCGCGCGCGGTCAAGAACGCGTTCGCGCTGGTCAGGCTGGTTGCGCCTCTTCGGTATGGCGCGCGTTCCAGTGGCGCAACACGACGGGAGCGATTAGAGTCAGCCCGAGCAGCGAGGAATAGAGCTCGGGGGCCACCAGCAGGAAGGCGGCAAGCACCAGAAGGACGTTTTCCCAAGGCCTCGTTCGCACCAGCAGGTAACGCGATAGTGCAGCCCCCAGGCAGGTGATGCCGAGCACGCAGCCGACAAAGGCCAGGAAGAAATTCGGCCAGGTGAAGTCCTTTGTCACCAGCAGCAGGGACGGTGAGAAGACGAACACGAAAGGAACCAGCGCTTTGCCCAACCCCAACCGGAAGGCGGTATTGCCTGTCTTGAACGGGTCCGCCCCCGCCATGCCGGCCGCCGCATATGCGGCCAGCGCGACCGGTGGCGTGATGTCGGCCAGCAGGCCGTAGTAGAAGACGAAGAAATGGGCGACGATCGGTTCGGTGCCGAGCATGACCAACGCGGGTGCCGCGATGGTTACCATGATGATGTAGTTGGCTGTCGTCGGGATGCCGCAGCCCATCAGGATACAGACCACGCCCGTCATGAGCAGCGTGAACAGCAGCGTCAGGCCTTGCGCCGAGAAGATTGACTCTGGGATGAAAGTGCCGAACAGGAGCGACAAGTGGCCCGCCGTCGAGGTGACGATGTAGGATAGCTTGAAGCCGACGCCGGTCAGAGTGACGACGCCGACAACGATGCCGACGGTAGCGGCTGCGGCACCTACGGCGAGCGCATATTTTGCGCCGTCGCGCAGGCAGACCACGATGTCGGCGACCGACATGCGCCGGCGCGGATTGAGCAGGCCGACGGCGATGCAGAGCGTAATGCCCCAGAACGCGGCCATGTAGGGCGTGTAGCCCGAGAGCAGGACGCCGATGAGGACGACGAGCGGGATGATCGTCGGCCAGTCCCGCTTCAGCGCCTCGACGACATCGGGCATCTCGTCCGGCCTGAGCCCCCTGAGGCCGGTGCGCTTGGCCTCGAAATGCACCTGCATGAACACACCGAAAAAGTGCATGAAGGCTGGCACGATGGCCGCCAGGATGATGGTCGTGTAGGGCAATTCGAGGAATTCGATCATCAAGAAGGCGGCCGCCCCCATGATCGGCGGCGTCACCTGACCGCCGGTCGAGGACGCCGCTTCCACCGCCGCGGCGAAATGTTTCTTGTAACCGAGCTTGATCATCGCCGGGATTGTCAGCGAGCCGACGGTGACGGTGTTGGCGACCGAAGAGCCGGAGATCATCCCGAACAGTGCCGACCCGAAGATCGACACCTTGGCCGGGCCGCCAGCATAGCGGCCGGCGACCCAGGCGGCACAGTCGAGGAAGAGCTGGCCGAGGCCGATGCGGGTTGCGAAGACACCGAACAGCACGAAATGGAAGACGTAGGTCGCGACGACGCCGAGCGCGATGCCGTAGATGCCCTGCGTCGTCAGGTAAAGGTGATCGACAAGCTGGGAAACGGACGCGCCGGGGTGCACCAAAATGCTCGGCATGTGCCGGCCAAACAGCGCGTAGGCCATGAAGATGACGGCGATGACAGGCAGCGGGATGCCGACGGAGCGGCGCGTTGCCTCCAGGAGGAGCAGGATGAGGATAACGCCTAGCACCACGTCGAGCGTCGTGGGATTGCCGACGCGGAAGGCAAGTTCGTCGAGCGGGATCATCGGCACGTGCAGGACAGCCACCACGGCCGCGAGCGCGAGCAGCCAGTCGAAAAGTGGTATGCCGAGCGGCCGCAGGAGGCTGGATTGCGCAGGCCGGTCGTAACCCTTCTTCACCAGCGGGAAGACGAGGAAAATGAGTGCCAGCACCATCGACAAATGGATGCCTCGATGCAGCATCTCCTGCAGCAAGCCGAAGCCGGCCGTGTAGTAGTGAAACAGTGACAGCGCCACAAGGAGGAAGCCGACCAGCCAGCCTGCGGCATGGGTCAACGGCCGGAACCGGATTTCGGAGTCGAATTTCTCCTCAAGTTCGCGAGCCTTCTCCTCGTCAAACTCCATTCCGGAAAGCGTGATTTTGTCGTCGTCGCTCATGACGGTCCCCTGTCCTGAATTTTCAGACAAAAGAGGCGGAAAGCACGCCTCCCGCCTCGGTGTTGTCAGCCGGTCAAGTGACCGCTATTTCAGGGTGCCGGCTTCCTTGTAGAATTTCTCCGCGCCGGCATGAAACGGAATGCCGGCGCTGGTTACCGCGTTTTGGAGCGTGATCAGCTTGCCCTTGGCGTGGCCGGCTCTTAGCGCCTTCTGGGTTTCGTCGCTGTAAAGCGATTTGACAATCTTGTAGACGAGGTCGTCGGTCTGTTTGGCGCTGGTCACCCATTGCGCGGCGACTGAAATGGTCTTGGTTTCGCCGACATTCTTGTAGGTACCTTCCGGCACGGTGTCGGTGGAGAAGAACTTCTGCTCGGACAGCAGCTTGTCGGCCCCGGGGCCGGTGATCGGCACCAGCGTGATGTTGTTAGTGCTGGCAAGCTCGACGATGGCGCCGGTCGGATAGCCGCCGACGAAGAAATAAGCGTCCATGGCGCCGTCCTGAAGCCGCTCGCCGGCCGGGCCAGGCTTGAGGTATTCGGGCTGCACATCCTTCTCCGTCAGCCCGTATGCGGCGAGCACGAGGCGCGCGTCGACGATGGTACCCGAACCCGGCTCGTCGAGGGAAACGCGCTTGCCTTTCAGGTCCGCAACCGTCTTGATGCCGGCATCAGCGCGGGCGACCAGATGGATCGTTTCGGGATAGAGTGTCGCGATGAGGCGCAGGTCATCGATCTTGGGCTTGCCCTGATAAAGACCAGTGCCCGAATATGCCCAGTAGGCAACGTCGGACTGCGTAAAACCCGATTCGGAGGCGCCCGACTGGATGGCGCTGAGGTTGGCTACCGATCCGTTGGACGACGTGGCGGTGGCGACCAAGCCTTCGACGCCGGCCGGCCCCGTTGCCGAGATGGCGTTGGCGATCAGGCCGCCCACCGGATAATAAGTGCCGGAGGTTCCGCCTGTGCCGATGCGGAAAAATGCCTGCTGCGCGCGCGCTGGCGAATATCCAGCACCGGCCAGCGCCAAAGCGCCCGTGCCTATGCAAAAGGTACGGCGGTTGATCGAAATCGTCATAACTACCTCCCGGTCAAAGATCGGCAGGATGTTGCAGCAACCGAAGGGTTGTCAACCCGCGCACGATCCTCGGGGCGGATCGGTTTGTCGCGGGCTGCGGCTATCGGCTGTTGCTGGTCACGATGGAATTGGCGGCCCGGCTGCCGGTGGGGTTTCCTCTTTTGGGGCAAACGACAGCCGGACCGTGCCGGAGTTCCTCCCGGCAGGCAAATGATGATACGCAACCTGCTCGAGCGTTCGCTAATATAAGCTGTCCTTGTGCGATCGAACTGGCTCGTGGGATCTTTCCCGCCGAACTGGGGACGACAACGGCGGGAGATTTGGGGCGGTACCGGCGTTGCTGAACGCAGGGGCCAATGCGTTGAGGAACGAGAAAAGCTCAACGGTATGTACTGAAGCCCAGCCTTCTCCGAAGCGGTCTTTTGCGCGTCGCGAGGAACTATCAACCGAGCAGCAGGTTTGGCCGAGATGCCGACACGGTCCGACCATCCGTTAAAGGAGAGCAAGATGACGGGAGCAATAAAAGCAACGGCAATTGCCGGGGCCCTTGCCATATGCGCATTGCCAGCATTGGCCCAGTCCAGCGGAACGCCTGTCCCCGCAGTCAAGGCACAGGATCATGGCCCCGAACGGCCGTCCGACGGCACAGGACAGTCCCAGGATTCGATGAGGGCAATGATGCGCCAGATGATGAACGAGATGATGCAGGAAAGGTCGCACGCAGACGGGCGCTCCCAACCAGACCGTGAAGGGGGCGAACGCGGAGGCCGGGACTACAGAATGGGCCCTCGTGAACGAGACCGGATGGCCGAAGATCGCAGCCGCATGGGAGCCAGAATGATGCATGGCGCAGGGATGCGAATGATGTTTGCCATCGTGGATGCCGACGGCGATGGATCGGTCTCACAGAGCGAAATTGAGGACTTTGTAGACCGCATATTCAATGCGATAGACGAAAACGGCGACGGCCGCGTCGACATGGAGGAAATCCAATCCTTCTTCCATGGACCCGGCAATCGGGAGGCGGATTGATCTTGGGCGTCGGCCAGTTACCACTCGGTCAGCCAAGCCTGAATAGCCCCGACGAGCTCACGCCTGAGCAGTCAGGCGAGCAGGGGAGGGCGTGGCCGGCAAGGCTTGGCAGTGCGTAAGCGTAAACGAAAATGGCCCGCCCTAGGTAGCCGGCCTTTTCGATTCGGCGCGAAGGAAAGCCGCAGGCTTGTATGTCAACACAGCCGAGTGCGGCTCCAATCTCGGCGTGTTGCGGGCGAGCACCGGCCGGAGAAACTCGGTAGGCTCGCCTTACGATTTTTCCTCGCGAGCGGTGTGGATCCTTGCTACATCAGGTGCACTGCAATCCCGCACATTCTGAATAAATGCTGAGTTGCACGTACGGTCTTCTCTCCCCTTTTTATGCTCAAGCGGCCCTCAGTACTGGTCGACCTTCGAAAGCGCAACCAACGTTCATGTAGCCCGCGCGCATCAGAAGCGCCCGAACTGGGCGGTTTGTCATCCAACGCCGTCCGGCACAGCGCCGCCTATGCGCCAGCTGGGCGGGGCCGGTTTGCCACCTTTGCGTCCGGCCGCGGAAGTGGCGACGTGCTTCCGCACAATATTATGATTTCCATCCCCAGTCGGCGCACGACTAAGGCCACCAACTCTCTTCCGACACACTCTGCTCGAACATAGCGGAGGCGTTGATCGTCTCGCCCGAGACAGTGCCGTCGCCGTCGGCTGCGGCATTTTGGATAATGGCCGACGGAGCCCATAGAGCCGGGTTCATCGTGGGGGCGGTTTCAGCAGATGCTCTTCCTAAACCATCGCTGCCATTTCCATGCAGGCCTGCAGGTCGCTTGCTTCTTCAAGTGCCTCCAGTGGAGCGCGAACGCGCAACCACACGGCGTCACCGGTTCGTTGGGCCAGAACCGCCTTGACCGCTGGCACGACGGGCAGCTTCAGGAGCTTGCCAAGCAAGTCATCGATCAAGGGATCTTCCTCACCGCGCACGAGTTTCGCCAGCAGCGCCGGCGCGAAATTGGCCACCCCGCTGATCGCACCGCTGGCGCCTTGCCTGACCGCTCTCGCCAGATGGCCTTCATGGCCGACGAGTATGGCGAGGTCGCGATGCTCGGCAAGCAGCGCCGCTGTCTGCTCCCAGTCGCCGCTGGAGTCCTTGACGCCGGCGATGGCCTGGGGAAAGGCGACGCGCAGGCGCGCGACCAGTTTCGGACCGATGCGGACGCCGGTAAGGCCCGGGATGTTGTAGAGGATGACGTCGCGGGCGGCCGCGCCGGAGCGCTCCAGCACCTCGCTGATCCAGCGATAGATGCCTTCCTCCGTTGGCTGCTTGAAATAGAAGGGGGGCGTCAGCAGGATGCCGCCGCAGCCAGCCTCAAGCGATCGCCGGACGTGGTCGCCTGCGTCCTCGGACGACGGCCCGTAGACACATTCGATCAGGCTGCCGGCGTGGATGCCGGCCGCGGCCGTTCTCTCGTAGAGGGTCGCGCGGACCGAGGCCGAAATTGATACGCCTTCGCCGGTCGTGCCGAAGGCGGTCACCACCCGCATACCTTGCCCCAGCAAGTGTCCAGCGTGTGCGACGAAGCGGGGCCAGTCGATCGCGCCACTTTGCTCAAACGGTGTTGTCAGCGCCGCGCTGAGGCCGATCTTCTTGCGCATGTGATGGTTTTCGGACACAGGTATTATCCTTGATCAATTGGGGGGATTTCGAGGAGCATTCGGCGCAACGATCCAAGATCGGCTGGCGTCCGCCCGGTGAAGATACGGAAGGCTTCGACGCCTTGGTGAAAGAATAGCTCGAAACCGCTGAGAACCTTGATGCCCGCCGCCTCCGCCTGCTGTTTGAACTGCGTGTCGACCGGCGTGTAGACGGCGTCGAATGCCCAGCGCAGCTCCCGCAGCAATTCCGGCCGCACCGGAGAGCCCGGATGTCCGTGCATGCCGAGCGGCGTGCAATTGACGATGCCTCCCGCGCCGTCCATCGCCGGATCGACGTCGACGCCGCAGGACGCTGCGACAGCGCCCTTCGAGGCGGTCGCGATCGCGGCGGCTAGTGACCGCGCTTTGCCGGCATCTCTGTCGATGATGGTCAGGCCATCAGCCCCGAGGGCCAGTAGTGCGAAGGCCACGGCTTTGCCGACTCCTCCGGCTCCGATCAGGACGACCTTGCCCGGCGCCATGTCGTCGAAGACTGCGCGATAGGCGGCGACGAAACCCGTATGGTCGGTGTTGTAGCCCCGCGCGCCATGCGGGTCGAACACCACTGTGTTGACCGAACCGATGCGCCTGGTCAGGTCGTCGTGTATGCACAGCCTGGAGACCACCATCTCCTTGTATGGATAGGTGACGTTGATGCCGCGAAGACCGGCGTCGCGGCAGGCGTCGAACACGGCGTCGAAGTCCTTACCCATCTCGCGCGGGATGAAGAGGTCGTAGCTGACGTCCAGGCCGCTGAGGCGGCCGGCGAGACGATGCAGGTCCGGCGAACGCGAGCGCTTTATGTTGTCGCCGATC
>NZ_VFVQ01000036.1:0-37695 GCF_006442195.1 Mesorhizobium sp. B2-3-13 | reverse complement strand
AAAAGCCTCCAAAGCAACGAAAATGGCCGCCCTCAATCCTCACAACAAGCCTCCCGCAATATTGCGCAACGGGCCCCCACGAGGGGGAGATTGGCAGCTTCAGCCTTACTACACTTTTTGCACGTGGCACATCTGTGAAACCGGCGATGACAGCCGATCTCCTCCCTCGTGGGGGGAGATGTCCGGCAGGACAGAGGGGGGCGCGAAGGAATGCCAACCGTCGCAGCTATAGACGCCCTGACTACCCCGCCGCGATCAGCACCGTGCTCTCCGGTGACCACCGCAGCACCACATCCTGCCCCTCCGCCAGCCTGTCAGCGCTTCTTCCTGGTCGTGGGTGACGAAGATGGTGGTGATGCCGATCTCGCGCTGGATGCGCTTCAATTCGATCTGCATGGAAGCGCAACGCCTTGTCGAGCGCGCCGAGCGGCTCGTCGAGAGCACGCGCAGCTATGTGAACTCTGTCAGCGATCGCCGCGGACGGACGCTTCACCGCAAGTGGCCCAGTATCACCCTGCGGCGAGCCAGCACTTCGAGGCAATCGCTTTGATGAAAAAGGAAAGCCCGCTCCGGGGACACCGGGCGGGCCTTGGAGGAGGATGAAAGGGTGGGACCTTCTCCTCTTGTTTCCACGGGGGTGTGGACCGCAATCACCATATGCGAGTCCCGCGGAATGCCGGATCACAAGCCGGCTTGCTTGCATCACAATCCGGTGCCCGGCGACGTGGCGATTGCCGCCGTGATCGAACTGCTAAATGCGTCCCAGAACGACAAGGATGATGACGATGAGCAACACAAGTCCGAGACCGCCACCACCATAATAACCGGTTCCGTAGAACGGGCCACCGCCGAGACCGCTGAAGCCGCCGAGCAGCGCGAGGATTAGAATAATGATCAGTATCGTTCCTAGACCCATGGCCTTCCCTGCTCCTGAATGCGCGCTTTCGCGCTGTTTCAACATCGCGCCATTTCGGATGTTGCAAGGTATGAACGTTTTAGGGGGGCTGGCGTTCCGCCGGACCATTGCAACTGCGGAACATTCAGCCCCGAAACGCAGAAAAGCCCGCCTGGACGGCGGGCTCGGACTGCTGACAACCCTGGCTTTTGCCGGGAATCTTTGATTCACTGGGCGATGTTGAGGCGACCCGCCCCTGAACAGCCCAAAAATGAGTTCGCCAACAGTGTCTTGGCGATCTTGCTCTCAGAATAGCCGATAGAACAGCCTGTAGTGCACGCGTTCCATGTAGGCGCGATACTCCGCCACGGTGGCCAACAAGGCCTCCTCGCGCAAGATGCGGTAAAGCTGGAGATAGGTAATTACCGCATAGACCGCGAGATTGTGGAAGGAAAAGGCCGACAGGAGGTAGAGCACATGGCCGGCGAGGTAACCGGCATAGATCGGATGCCGCACCAGCCGATAGGCACCGCCCGTCATCACACCGCGATTGGCGGGCAGGATCGCAAAAGAGCGCCCCAGCGAGATCTTGCCCCAGATAACGAACAACAGCGCGATGAACTGCAACGGCGCGGCGACATAAAGGGGAATGAGTGCAATGCCTGGTTGGAGGGTGATCAACGCAACGCCAAAACTGGCTGACACCGAAACGATGACCGTCAGCGGGTTCCAGTCACGCGTCACCGGACGCCGCGACAGAAGCAGCCAGGTGAAGGTGAGTATCTCGGAAATCGCCACCAGCGCGGCATTGAGCCGGGTCGGATCCTCGATAAGCTGATAGACGCCGCGATAGACGAACAGCCCCGCGCACACCAAGGCGCAGACACGAAAGAAACCTTCGCGCAGGTCGAGCATAATCTCGCGCTTGCGCGCCGCGGACAAAAACCGGTTATCTGCTGCAGGCGAAAGTGTGTCGCTTTTTAACATGAGCAAGGCAAGCATCCCGATGATCCCTCGGGGCGACCCTCGCACGCAACCATTGCCGGGCCGTTAACCGAGAAGATCAGATCGGCATCAAACCGGATCGAAGGTGAGGGCCGCACCCGGGGTTTGTCGGGGCCGCAACCTTGGCGACATCCCGGCGTCCAGTATCGGACGATCCTTTCGCGGTTTCCGCATTGATGCCTATCTGAGGTACACATTGCTGAAATATTTCGCAAAATCGGGACGTTGCGCGACGATCTTGCCATCGGCGTCGTGCAGGATGCCGGCAGCAAGGAGATAGGAGCCGATCGCTTCCATCTTGGCCGGATCCATGATGCCGATGGTGCCGTCTTGCCCGCGCAGATAGTGCCCCTCGATCAGTGTCTTCAGCGAGGCGTGGATCAGCGCCGGATTGCTCAGGGCATCCTTGTTGGCGGCGATCAGCAGCGTGGCGGCTTCCTCTGGATGATCGACCGCGAACTGATAACCCCGCCGCGTTGCCTGGATGAAGGATGACGCCAGCTCGGGATTTGCCTGGAGATAGGCTTCGCTCGAAGAGATAAGCGTCGTGTGCTCGTCGGGGACGCCATAGTCGGCGTAGACGAAGCTGCGCTGCTTGACGCCCTTGAGTTCGGCTTCGACGCCCTCCCAGGTCGACACTTCGAGCGTGAAGTCGACCGAGCCGTTGGCCAGCGCCTCGTAGGCGGAAGTGCCGAGCGTCACCGTCTCGAAATCGCCCTTGCCGCCATCATGCCGGATGATGGTTGAAATCAGTGCGTTTTCCCAGGCACTGCCGAAGCCGCCATAGGTCAGGCCATCCAGATCCTTCGGACTTTTGATCTCGCTGCGCGCCGCATTGAACACCAGCCGGCCTGTCTCGGACTGCACGACGGCATAGACACCCTTCAAGTCGGCCCCAGCGGTCCTCTGGGTGAACAGGCTGATGGTGCCGTTGATGCCGAAATCGGCGACGCGGTTGGCGACAAGCGTACCGGCACCGGTATCGCTATAGGGCAGGATGTCGACCTCGAGGCCCGCCTCGCGATAAAAGCCCTTGTCGCGGGCGACGAACAGCCCGATGTGGTTGGTGTTGACCGTCCAGTCGAGCGCGACGGTAACCTTCCGCGTTGCCGCGAAGGAGCGGCTCGATCCGGTGATCAGCGGTACGCTGCCGGCAAGGGTGAGCAGCAGAGCTTGCCTGCGCGTCAAGTCAGTCATGGTCATGTCCTTTGGATGGCTGGAGGTTGAGCAAAATATCGAGGATTTCGGCCTCGAGTGCCCCGGCCTGCCGTGTGGCGGTGCTGGTCGGATCACGCGGGCGCGGCAGTGGCACCTTGATTTCGCGCACGACATGGGCCGGCCGCGCCGACAGCACATAGATGCGGTCGGACAGGAACACGGCTTCGCGCACATCATGGGTGATCAGCATCGCCGTCCAGCGATGATGCCGCCACATCTGTTCGAGCCAGCGCTGCATGGCCGCCCGGGTCAGTGCATCGAGCGCGCCGAACGGCTCGTCGAGCAGCAACATGTCGCGTTCCTGCACGACAGTGCGCAGCAGCGCCGCGCGCTGGCGCATGCCGCCCGAAAGCTGCGCTGGAAAATGCCGCTCGAAGCCGGCAAGCCCGAACTCGGCAAACAGCGGCGCGACCCGCGTCCGCGCCTCCTTGCGGCTGACGCCTTGCACCTCGAGCCCCAGCGTCGTGTTGTCGAGGATGCGCCGCCACGGCATCAGCGCGTCGCGCTGCGGCATGAAGGCGAAATGCCTGCCGTGATCGTCGAGCGGCGCGCCGTCGAAGAACATCTCACCCTCGCCATGCTCGGCGCCGGTCAAAAGCTGGAACAGCGTCGACTTGCCGGCACCCGAAGGCCCAAGGATCGAGACGAATTCGCCGGCATCCACGCGCAGTGAAATGTCGGCGAGCACTTCGAGCCCGCCAAAGACCTTGCGCATATGCCGCAATTCGAGCCGGCTCATGCTTGCGGGCCTCTTCCGGCGGCTTGCCTGCCAGCGGCTTGTTCCCAGGGCATGGCCAGACGCTGCAGCAGCACCGTCAGCCCGAACAGGACGAGGGTGAGCGCGGCGCTGACGCCGACGGCGGCGAGCACCAGGTCGGGACGGAAATTGTTCTTGGCGTTGAGCATGTAGATGCCCAGCCCTTTGGCCGCGCCCGCATATTCGGCGAAGATGGCGCCGACGACGGCGTAAGTGATGGAGATCCTGAGGCCCGCGAAGAAATACGGCAGCGCCGAAGGCAACCGTGCCAGCATGAAGACCCGCCAGCGCCCTGCTCCCATGGCGCGCAGCATCTGGCCAATCTCAACCTCGGTCGCCTCGTAGCCCTGTACGAGGGCCACCAGCATCGGGAAGAAGGTGACCAGCGCCACCAGCATGATCTTGGGCGTCAGCCCGAAACCGAACCAAAGCACCACCAATGGCGCAATGGCGACCAGCGGCAAAGTCTGGCTGACGATAAACACGGGAAACAGCGCGCGCCGCAAAGGCTGGAAGAAGTCGACCAGCATCGACAGCGCAAAGGCGGCGCTGAGCGAACAGGCAAAACCGATCAGCGTGGCGCCGATGGTGGGAATGGCATTGTCGAGCAGCGCGTCACGATTGAGCATCGCCTGTTCGAAGACGCGCGAGGGCGCCGGCAGAACCGTCGCCTTGATGCCGGAATGGTTTGCGTAGAGTTCCCAAGCCACGAGCACCAGACCGATCGTTATCACGGCCGGCGCTGCCTGGGCGAAGAAGCCCGCGAGTTGACGCGGGTTGAATGACGATGAAACCACGAGAGGATAACCTTGACGGCGCGCGCTTCGGCGCGAGCGGTTCAGACGGCAGTGGGACTGTTGGCCGAAACCGTGACGTCGAGGGTTACGTGGCCGGCGCCTGGCCCGAAGCGGCAGAACGCTTCATCGAGCGCCGAGAAGATCGCGCCGGCATCGCCGCGCAGCTTGGTGCAGAAATTCTTGGAGCGATCGTAGACGCCGGACTGCTTCAGGAAATCGATGCAGCCATAGATCTCGTCCATGTGGTCGTCCGTGCCCATCACATAGAGCGAGAACTGCGCCGCCGCTGGCTGGCCAGTGGCGGGCGCGCCGCGCACGGCGGTGATGGCCGCTTGCTTGCGTGGTCCGAGTGGCCCGGCGGGTCCGCCGAACGTGTTGGAGCGGCAGATTGGATCGTCCGGCTCCCCTGGACAGCCACGCGAAATGGTGGCCGACAGCACGCAATGCTTGCCGCTGCCGGACGCAGCCACGAAAAGGTCGCGCAGCGCCGGGAACAACACCTCGGGGGGCCCGACCAGCAGGGTCGAGATGTCGTCGGTCTCGATCCTGAGCTTGTCGCGGTACGGATCGAGCGCGCCGAGCGCGCCCAGGATGACGCCGACAAAATCGTCGGCCATTGGATATAGGGAAACCTGTGCGCCTGAAAACATCGCCCGCCTCGCTCCGCTGGTATTACCCAGATCAGCTTCTAGGGTCTGTGGGCTTGCCGCCCCCGTCTCAGCCCCGACCGTACGGAGCACCCCTGTGGATGGCGGCGTTAAAGCACCATTCGATCGGTTGGGGAAGCTGTTTTTTCAGCAAGCTGCGCCAAAAGCATTGCGCCAGCGCAGACGCAACCGGGTGCCCCTGGCCGGACTTGCGTCAAAACAAAGAGATAGAGCGGTCAGTTGCTTCCGCGAAGCCCGTGAACCGCTCTGGCGTTGAATTTATAGAAATTCTGCCCGCCGCCAAAAAAACTTATGAAACTGCCTTTTCGCGAACCGGCAGTTTCCAGCCTGGCCTGATGAAATGGCAGGTGTAGCCGTTGGGATATTTCTCCAGATAATCCTGGTGCTCGGGCTCGGCCTCCCAGAACGCACCGACCGGCGCGAGCTCGGTGACAACCTTGCCGGGCCACAGGCCGGAGGCATCGACATCGGCGATGGCGTCCTCCGCCACACGCTTCTGCTCCTCGCTGGTGTAGTAGATTGCCGAGCGATAGCTCATGCCGACATCGTTGCCCTGGCGGTTGCGCGTCGTCGGATCGTGGATCTGGAAGAAGAATTCCAGAAGCTGGCGGAAGCTGATTTTCGCCGGATCGAAGGTGATCTCGATGGCTTCGGCATGCGTGCCATGATTGCGATAGGTGGCGTTCGGCACGTCGCCGCCGCTGTAGCCGACACGGGTGGCGAGGACGCCCGGGAAGCGCCGGATCAGATCCTGCATGCCCCAGAAGCAGCCACCGGCAAGCACTGCACGTTCGCTCGAAGTCGCCATGTAACGTCTCCTCAAGGCAATCCCAGGAAAAGTGTAGCGGCTTTCCCCGGGGAATTGCGCGACAACAAATATGGATATCCCCATAAATGGGCATTGTCGCCCGGTTCGTCCAGTCAGACGAGCGGCCATTCGGTCATACCGGTGGAAGGCGCCCCCTAACGAACCGGCGCATGACACTGCCCGCCTTAGACGCGCGGATGCCGGGTCCGGCTGCTGGCGGCAACCGGCAGATATCGCGTACCAGGCGGAATGGCGGCAAAACTGATCGCTACCGGCGGCGCCTCGCGCGACCAGTTGAAAAGAACCGTCTTGACCGGGATGTTGTCCAACCATGCCCGCAACTGTGGCGGCACGCCATGACCCCGCCAAATCATCAGCATGCCATGGTCGCGCAACCGCTGCCTCGTGATCCAGGGTGCGAACCGCATATCGAGGTCGGTGAAGATCGACGGCTTGTCATCGGCATTGAGGCCCGCCAGCATAGCAAGATTGGTGTCGCCACCGACGATGTCGAGCCGGCCGGGCGCCGCTGCGTGCCAGATTGCCTCGGCCTCGTCCGAGATCGGCTGCGCCGGCCAGCAGACGGCGTCCATGCGCCCGCGCACATTGCAGTCCGTCCAGCGGATTGCCGCATAGGCGCCCGACATGGTGACGATGCAGATGAAGGCGCAGATCGCCAGCTTTCGCATCTCGATGGCGCCGAGCCGGTGACCGAGAAAGGCCAGCGCGACCACACCGACTAGATTGTACATCGGCGCGCTCCAGGCCTCGCCGGTGCCGGTGAACAGCGAGGCGACCATGACTAGCGCCGCGGGCCCAAGCCCCATCCATATGAGATAGACGAGGGTGCCGCGCTCGACCGGCTCTTGCGGGGCTGGTGAGCGCCGCAAGAGCCCTGATAGCGCCAACACCAGGAGAAAGCCGGAAAACCCGGCGATCTGGACGCCGATATAGTAGAGCCGCGCACGGTGTTCGGTCACCCAAGCGTCGCGGCCGGCGAAATAGGTCAGCGGCAGGAAATCCATGCGGTAAAGTGCGACGGCCAGCGGCGCGGCGACCGCGAGAAAAACGGCCAGGCCAAGCCATGGCCAGGGTGTCGCCAGCCGGCTGCGCGCGCGAGTGTCCGACAGCAGCCAGAGGCCGCCGAAGGCAAGCAGCAGTCCGGTAGAGAACTTGGCGTAGAGCCCGACGCCGGACACCAGTCCGAGCGCCAGCCACCAGCCTGGCCCGCCGCCGCGGCCGGCGCGCCACAACAGCCAGCAGATCGCGGCCCAGAACGGCATCTGCGCATAGTCGTGATTGAATTGCGGCGTCGGCCAGCCGAAGAAATATATCGATGGCATCAAAAGCACGGCAGCCAGCGCGCGGCGTTGTCCGAGCATGTCGCGGGCCAGCAGATAGACCAGGACGAAGGTGGCCGAAATCGTCAGCTGAGCGAGCAAATATTGCGGCCAGCGGAACGATCCGGTCAGAAGATGGCTGATCTCGAGCAGCCAGCCGGGCAGTTGCGGATGCTTGTAGGTTAAAAGCACCCATTCGCGGCCCCACATGAAGCCTTCCACGACATCACCGGGCGGTGCGGGATTGATGAGTGTTGGCACCACCGTCCAGCACAGGGTCTGCGCCAGGCACAGAAGCGCCAGCAAACCCCAGGGGTGCCGAAGCAGGGCGGACCAGACCGACGCTGAGTCCAGCCCCGCGGCAGGCAGCCCTGCTGGCATCCAACGATCGATGGAGTCGTCAATTCCCGCCATGCGGCGCTTAGACCACATCGCCTGGTTTGCCGAACAGCCCCAACATCAAAGCTTACAAAAAAGTATGCTTTCAGGTCATTGCAAGACCAAGATTGAGCGGGATCTACGGTCTCTTACTGCCGTCGCCGGGCAGAACAGCCCGCACACTGATCCCACTTGAACATTCCGGATACTCGATGCGTCACCAGCATGCCGTCATCCACCACCGCGCGCTCGACTTCTGGCTGGCGCGCGCGGCGGTCCTTGTCATCATCTGCCTGCAGCTTCTGGTCATCAACGATCTTTCGTTCGGCCCCCGCTGGCTGGCGCCGGCGCTGGAGGCCGCCCTGCTCGTACCCCTGTCCGTAGCCACCGCCTGGACGCAGGTCGCCACCCAGAAAGCGGTCGAGGAGGAGCACTGGTATCTGGTTGGCCGGTTTCGCGTCATGATCCGCAGGACGGCCCTGGTGATGACCGGCCTCGTCAGCGTCATGAATTGCGGCTCTCTGGCGCTTCTGGTGCGTGCCTTGCTGGCCGGCCATGCCGGCTCCAGCGGCCAAACGCTGCTGGTCGACGCGCTCAACATCTGGGTCACCAACGTTATCGTCTTTGCCTTGTGGTTCTGGAGCACCGACCGGGGCGGGCCGCCGACCTGCGGCCTCGTCACACGCGCCCATGCCGATTTCCTATTTCCGCAAATGACCCTGAGCGACCGCGAGATCCGCGACTGGCTGCCGGGCTTCGTCGACTATTTCTTCCTCGCCTTCACCAATGCGACGGCGTTTTCGCCAACCGACACATTGCCGCTCTCCCAACGCGCCAAGCTGCTGATGATGGCCGAGGCGATGATCTCGCTGCTGACGATCGCGCTTGTCGCGGCCCGCGCGGTCAACATCCTGGCCTAAGGCACGTCCCCCAAGCCCGCCGGGCACCGGGAGAACGGCAGGCATGAAGATGAAGACCTGAGCGCGCGTCGCCTCGATCCATTCAAACGCGCCTTGGGCAGGAGCCACAAACGCAAAAAGCCCGCCTTGGCGCGAGCCAAGGCGGGCTTTGGCTCGATCGAGCCGCGGAAGAGGCCCAGGTCATTCCTCCCCCGCTGGCCTGAACTTCCGCACGATCACCTCGAACAATATATCCGAGAGCGTGTCCAGTTGGTTGATGGCGACATCGATGTCCTTGGGCAGTACCGAAAGCACGATCTTGAGGTACTGGTCCGGCTTCTCGGTGCGCACCTCGGCGAGGACGCCGGCGCCATGGATGCGGAAATCGGCCCGCACGGCGGTGAGAAAATCGTCGCCCAGCGTCTTCTTCGTCCGCTTCGGGCGGGGCGTCTTCGCGGCTGCCGGGCTGGCGACGGGCTTGCGCTTTGCCGACCTTGCCTTTGCGCGCGACGGCCCGGTTTCGTCAGTCATGGATCTGCGCCACGGCATTGGTATCACCGGCGGCAGCCTCCGGCAGCGCCTGCTTGGCCCGCCTGGCCGGCTTTTTCGAGCGGGCGGATTTCTTCCTGGCCCGCTTGGCACCCTTCTGCCTTGCCGTGCTGGCCGGTTTTGCCGCGCTTGCAGGTTTTGCAGCATTGGCTCGCGCCTTGAGTCTGGCCATGACAAGACCGACAGCGCGGCTGTCTGTGCCTGCTTGCGGAAAACAGAAACCGCCAGCCGCCTCCCGCACCATGCCGATCAGCACGTCGGGCGCAACCGCCTCGACACGGCCGAGGCGCGCCCGAGGCGCCGCGCCCTCGAATTGGCCGATGGCGCTGACGACTTCAAGGCCGTCGTCGCCGGTGATGATGGTGGCGTAACGTGTCATGGGATTTCTCGCATCTCGCGGAGGTAGCGCTCTACGGCGCCCCCCTCTGTCCTGCCGGACATCTCCCCCTCTTGGGGGGAGATTGGCAGGTTGGACGCCTCGCCCAGTCTTGGAGCGCAGGCGGTTGGCGAAGGTCGCGATTGTATCTGATCTCCCCCCAAGAGGGGGAGATGGCCGGCAGGCCAGAGGGGCGCTGTCCCGCCAGCATTCAAATTTGCAACCGCAGTAGCGTCCCTGGCATGGCGGCAGAAACACAAAACCCGCCTTGGCGGCGGGTCGTTGGCGCAAATCAGCACCATGGACAAATTTATAGCATGGCTGCCCTCACCCGGTCAACGGCTCCTAGGAAAAAATTCACATTTGACCGAGAGAGCATGACGCCAGCCCAGACATTCATCCGGCTTTTCATCAGCCGGCTCCTGTGAAATCATCAGCGGCAGCTCATGGAATGATTCCCGTCGCACGGCCTTGTGGAGAGGACGATGGACAGACCAGCCATGGCATCCGTCTTCAGGATGCGGCACGCTCCGGCCACGGTTTCCGGTGTGCGCAGCACTGGCCAGGGCCAGGCCGATCCGATCATCCGGGTGCACTCGCTTGGCGAAGCGATCCGCTTCGTCGCCGGCGCTTACCCCAACTACGACATCGGCACCGTCGCCATAGACTGCGGCGACCCTTCGATCCCGCGCCTCGGCAGCCTGGAGGTCAGGGCGCTGTGGCGCGAATATGGCGAGCGCCTGACGGAGGAGTAGACGCATGTCGCCAAAAGGCCGCGGCGCTTCTCCACGTCGGATCGGAAATGCCGCTCGCGCGTTTGGAACCCAGCCACTGGAGCAATCGCCATGAACGTCGCCAATCTGCAACTCGAGGGCCTGCTGATGGCCGTCGCCTCGATCAACCACGTCCTGGTCAAAAAGGGGGTGCTCACATCGGAGGAGATCGACATCGCGCTACGCAAGGCCGAGGCCTCGGAAACCGGCGAGGAGCGGTCAGGAGGCATGTCGGCGTCGAGCCGCGACGCCGTCAACTTCCCGATCCGGCTGCTGGAACTTGCCAACCAGTGCCAGCCGGAGGCGGACATGCCATCCTTTTCGAAGCTGGCCCGCATGGTCGGCCAGATGAAGGAGCCTTATAACGACCAGATGTGAGGGCTCCTCACGCCTCGCCTGGCGGGCTTCTTACGCCCTGCCCCGGGCGGGCCCCTAGGCCCTGCCCCGGGCGGGCCCCTAGGCCCTGCCCCGGGCGGGCCGCTAGGCCCTGCCCCGGGCGGGCGTCATGCCCTGCCCCGGGCGGGCGTCATGCCCTGCCCCGGGCGGGCGTCATCCCCTGCCCGGCCATCCCAGGTTCAGCGCCAGGATTCTTCCCGGTCCATGGACCGCCGCGAAAAGCAGTCCGGCCAGGAACGAAAAATGGTCGACGAAGAAGCCGAATTCGGCCTGGTTGCCGGCCCAGTGGCTGGGTCCGTGGAAGGCCAAGGCCAGGAACAGCACATAGGCGGCGGCGACCAGCGCGGCCTGGGTGAAGAAGGCACCGCTGAGGAAACACAGCACCAGCGCAACCTCCAGGATCGCCGCGCACCATGCGAGGAAGAGCGGGAACGGGAAACCGGCGGCCGCGATATAGCCCGCCGTGGCCTCCATGCCCATGAACTTGAAAGTCACCGCCATCAGGAAGACGGCCGCGAAAATCAGCCGGGCGACGAGAAGGGCCGCGGTCTGCCACGGCGATTGTGTGATTTGCGACGGCATGGTTGTATTCCTCCAGTTTCATCAGCCCCAAGGACGCACCGCCGCGCGCGGATCCGACATCAGCCAGCGATTTTTCTCTCCGACATCGGTTTGACGGCTGATGTACGGCACCCCTCGAAGGGGAAGCAAGCAGGCCCAAGGCGCCGATTGCCGGCCGCCGCGACACGCGCCAGGCGTTCACGAACAATTAACGATCCTGAAACTTGTCCGTAACCGGCAACATGATATGTTAGCTGGGGCTAATGCATGGCGTGTTCCGTGCAGTAATCTTGGGTGGGTCGAGTTTTGGGCGCAAACGTCAGGTTGGGGACGAAGTCCTATCTGGTCCGGTCGCCGGTCCTGGAGTGCGATGGCTGCGGCGGCACCGGACAGGTTTTCCAGTGCCCGCGTTGGGCGAGTTCAAACGGCCTTTGCTGTCCCGCCGGCACGCATTCCCGCGGCTGCCCCGGCGCCAGCGCGCCCTGCGCCGAATGCGGGGCGCGCGACAGCCACAGCGTCGGCCCCGGCCGCTCCATCGGCCTGAACCGGGGCCGGCGGTAAGTGCCCGGCGGTCACCGCCATCCGCCATGGAACCAGCATGGCCGATCCGTGTTATGTCTGACCGCGACAGCTAGACGTCCGCGCGATCATGCGGCTTACAGAAAGTGAGGCCCGCCATGCCCGACGACAAATCGAAGACCAAACAGGACCGCAAGCTGGTCTCGAGCGAGGACACTTATGAGGTCGCCGCCTTCGCGCGCAAATACGGCATTCCGCAGAGCGAGGCGCAGACCATCATCAAGCGCTACGGCCCCTCGCGCAAGAAGCTCGACAACCACATGGCGGCGCGAGGATAGAAGAAGGCGCGAGGCGGCAACCATTTCGCCTGCGTCGCGTTGAAGGATGCTGCGGGCCGCGTCAACCGGGCCCGGCGGTACGGTGAACACGATGTCTTTTTCCCGGTTTCTCATCCTGGCCAACGAAATGGCAGACGAGCATCTGTCCCGCCCGGCCCGCGGTATGCCAAACTGACGAAGCCAGACTGGCGAAAAAGGGAGGGGCCGCAACCATGTCCGAGATAACCCGCAGGACCGGCAGCTGCCTATGCGGCGGCGTGCAATTCGTCGTCACCGGCCAGCCGTCGCGGGTCGGCCTTTGCCACTGCAAGGACTGCCGCAAGGCGGGCGGTTCGGTCTATTCGGCCTTTGCCATCTGGCCGCGCGATGCTTTCGAGACATCGGGCCAAGTGGCCAGCTACGGCACACGCAGCTTTTGCCCGACCTGCGGCAGCCGCGTCGCCTGGGTCGACGACAACGAGGCCGAGGTGATGCTCGGCAGCCTCGACATCGCGCCGACGGACCTAGCACCGCAATATGAATTGTGGACCGGCCGGCGCGAAGCCTGGCTGCATGCCTTGCCCGGCGCCGAGCAGTTCGAGCATGACCGGCCGCGGGCGCTGGGCGCGGATCTGCCCGCGCCCAGGCCATTGTCGGACACCGTCGCGCGCGACTGAAAGCAAGATTGAAAATTGATCGTCGGGGCCCGGAACCCTCCCCTGTCGGCCACGTTATCCGCCGCTTCCTCGGTGCATGTCGGCTTCTGCTCACATGCACTATTCATGGAGACGACCGTTGAACGACAAGATGTTTCCCCGACCGATCCGCCTCAAATTCGCCCCTGAGCGGGAGCGCGTGGTGCGCAGCGCCTGGGAAGGGCTGGAGTGCCTTGGCGATTGGCCGGCCGGCCAAGGCCGGCGCTACCGGGCGGCACTGCGCAGCTGCCGCGATGCCCTGGATGGCTGGGCGCCGCCGGAAAAAGCGATGCGGGCGATGATCGACGCCGCGCGCGAAGCGCGCATCCTCCAATAGCGGGAATAAAAATGGCGTATTTGATGCTGTCGACACCGCTGCGGGTCAAGCCGCATGGGTCGGACACGATCCGTGACGTGGCCACGCTCCAGGACGCCAGTGAAATCCTGATCGACTGGCCACAAGCCAAGCGCGGCCCTTTCTACCAAGCCGCGCGCGAAAAGATCGAGTCGGCGCTGCAAAACAATGAAGGCGTGGCACAGGCGCAGGAGGCCTTCACCGCGCTGTGCGATCACGCCGGCCTTCTGGTCAGGTAAGTCAAGAAAAGTCCAAAAAAGCAGGCGAACTCGCCTCCATTGTGTGGAACCAGTGGCGATCTGCGAGGTTCCGCTGCCTCGATGATGATGTCGCCTGACCAGTTCTACTGCTTCGGCGGCTGGGGCGGCACTTCGCCCGGCTTGATTATCGGCGTCTTGCCTTCGTCGGGCGCCGGCGCGGCCATGCCCTGGTCGCCGGTGGGCGGCGGCTTCAGCACGCCGCCGCAATCGTTGAGCTTTTCGCTGAGGTCGCCGCCGCCGGGCTGCTGCTTGCCGCCCTGGTCCGTTTGCGCCCGGCATTTGTCGGTTTGCTGGTTCGGTATCTGTTGATCCGCCTGTGCCACTGCCGGCACTGCCAGGGCCAGCATCGCGGCGCATGACGCAATGGCGAGAGGTTTCATCTCGGCCTCCTTCGTTGCATGGCCGCCCGCGGCGGCCTTCCCTTCATGGAGACAACGCCCGTCGGCCCAAAAGGTTGGCCCCATGGGTTGGCCCACAGCGTTGGCCCCAAGGGTTGGAAAAGAGGCTTATTCGCGGAACCGGCCCGTTGGAGCCGGAGCGGGTTTCTTGTCGGCCTCTTTCGCAATGCCAGCCTTGGGTTCGAGCCGGTGCGCAAGCACCAGCACGATCAGCATGATCAGCGTGGCGCCCGGCTTTGCCCGGGACCACTTGTCGCGGCGCAAAGAGCCGGTGCTTGCGTGAAAGGCGCTGCAACCAACCCCGTCCTCCAGTCGTTGCCTGTGCCGGAGGCCAGCTATGTTCGAGCACTTCCAAGCCATGGACGTCGACATCGGGGACGCCGGCATTTTCGTGCGCCGCGCCGGCGCCGGACCGGCGGTGCTTTTGCTGCACGGCTTTCCGCAAACCCATCTGATGTGGCGCGATATTGCGCCGGTGCTTGCCGAGCGTTTCACCGTCATATGCGCCGACCTGCGCGGCTATGGCCGCAGCGCCTGTCCGCCGTCGACCGCCGATCATGCGCCCTATGCCAAGCGGGCCATGGCATCGGACATGGTGGCGATGATGGCCAAACTCGGCTTTACCTCCTTCATGGTCGCGGGCCATGACCGCGGCGGGCGTGTCGCCTACCGCCTGGCGCTCGACCATCCCGACCGCATCGACAAACTCGCCGTGCTCGACATCGTGCCCACGGCCGACGCCTGGGATAGGGCCGATGCCCGGCTGGCCCTCGGCTACTGGCCGTGGTCCTTGCTGGCGCAGCCCGAACCCTTGCCGGAAAAGATCCTGGCGGGCACCGCCGACGCCATCGTTGACAATGCGCTGGGCGGCTGGGGTTCGCCGCCCGACGTCTTTCCAGCCGGCATCCGCCAGGCCTATGTCGATGCCTTGCGCGACCCCGCCCACATCCACGCGATCTGCGAGGAATACCGGGCGGCGGCAACGCTCGACCGCGACCACGACCGGGCGGACAAAGCCGCCGGCCGGCGCATCGCCTGCCCGTTGCTGGCATTGTGGAGCGGGCAAGGCGCGCTCGCCGAATGGTATGCCGGCGAAGGCGGGCCGCTAGCGCTATGGCGGAACTGGGCCGATGACGTGCGGGGCCGCGCGATGTCAGGCGGACATTTCTTCCCCGAGGAAGCGCCCGGGCAAACGGCTGGCGCGCTGATCGATTTCTTCGGCGCGGCTGGCGCCGGTTAGCCACCCGCCAAGGGCGCCTCGAATCAGCCGGCCGATTCCTCCGACGTATCGTCGTCTTCGGGTCTACCGGGCCGGAGAGGATCGGGCATGCGCGGACACTCCTCGAAACCATGATCGCGGCCGCCGCAGAAGGAACAGCACATCGCCGGACGGCCCTCGTTTCCGGGCCGCCATTGCGGTGTTTCGTAGGGCTTCCTGCCGTCCATGCCCAGCAATGCGCAACGCCTGATTTGGTTGCGCGGGGGCCGGCGCCGCGCCCGAACGCGCGCCGCACAGCCTGTCGCGGAACCAACGGACACGAAAGGGGTTGTGTGCGACAATGCAAGCGGCCGTTCCAGTGCGAATCCGGACCGGTCGCCTGTCCAATTTTGTCAAACCAAAGAGAACCGTCATGTCCGCTCGCGTTCTGACCCTGTTGACGGCCATCGGCGCCGTGCTCGCGACGACCGGTCTGGCCGATGCCCGGCCCGACAGCCGCTCCATGGGCTGCGGCGAGATCCGGGCCATGATCCAGAGCCATCGCGCCGTGGTGCTGACCACCGGCCGCAACACCTATGACCGCTATGTCAGGCAGTTCGGCAATGAGTGCGACTGGCCTGAAGTGCCGATGTCGGCCTATGTGCCGTCCCGCGATGGCGACTGCCCGGTCTATCGTTGCGAAGAGCCGGTCAATAATTTCCCGAATTGACCGCAAGCTGCCTGGGCGCCATAACGTCCAGCCTTCCCGCTTCGTCTAATGGTAGGACAGCGCCCTTTGAAGGCGTGAATCGTGGTTCGAGCCCATGAGCGGGAACCAACAATTTACTTGGCGCCGGGTCGCCACATTTCTTACTGAAACGCAGGACATAAGGCGCCACTTATTGGTAAGCCATGGGAACAACGGTATGGCCAATCTAACAATTCTGCCCGTTTCCATTGCCTCTGACCTAGGAGCCCTCGCCCTGGAAGTCCGGCGCAAAGTATTCATTGTCGAGCAGAACGTGCCCGAGACGGTGGAACGGGACGCCTATGACGCGGAGGCCACTCACGTCGTCGCCATCGACGGAGGCGATGTCGTCGGCACGCTGCGGATTGTCTTTCTGACCGAACATGCCAAGTTCGGCCGCGTCGCCGTGCTACGCCAGGCAAGGGGCAATGGCATCGCCATGCGGATGATGCAGGCGGGGATGCAGATAGCGCGGTCACGTGGCGAGAACCGCTTCTACCTCACGTCCCAGACCGACAAGACCGCGCTTTACGAAAAGCTGGGCTTCGTCGCATGTGGCGACGAGTTCGAGGAAGCCGGCATCCCGCACCGAGCGATGAAGAACTATTAACAGGGGCTGGCAAACCCCGCCGGAGAGCGGTTTGCTGCCGCCCGGCGGTCCTACGCCCTTCGAAGCGCAAGGATGTCTCGTTTCATTCGGATGCTTCGCATCTATTGCAGGGAGCACCCCTCTAAGGAACCAGCCGCGCCAGAACAGCGGTTGGTGATGCACCACCGATCGGCTGACCCCTTAGTTCGTTCGGATGCTTTGTGCGAGTTGCCTTAAAGAGCGCATAAAACCTTAGCCGGCGAGACGACGCGGCCCCCCGCTAATCTCGTCGGTTAGGCTCGGCGTCCTCCCAGGCAACTCTCCTTCTTGGATGCCGAGCCGGCATGCGCTTTGCCACGCCGGCGTGCGGGCATTCAAGATTGAGATCGAGGGCTAAAGCTTCTGCAAGCTACGCGCAGCTCGCCGTACACCGTACGCAACAATGTTCCACGCGGCTCCCGAGTTTAGGACGCTGTGCTCAAGCTTTACCCGGAGCCCGCCCGAGCTATCCACGGCCAAAGGCCGATCCACCGGGCGAGGCGATCATCACCATGGGTGGGAAAGCTGACAAGTGGCGGCTGACGCCCGATTAACGAATCGTTGACCGCGCTGTCCTATTCTGAGACAGCGCGGTCAGATCCCACCGGACTGCGCAGGCGGCTTCGCCAACTAGCCCCGCCCGCTTTTGTCGGAGCCGCCACCACACTCTGGAATAAATACCAGTAATGGTTGAATCAACCGTTACTGAAGTTGTTAAAAAGCTCATGGCCAAATCGTAATTCAGCCGAGGCACGTCTTCCAGTCGCTCTTTAGCACTTACTAATGATTGTCTAGACTCTCTCCCGCAACGGAAGCATTCTCTGCTTCGGGGAGTGGAGGGCTTGGGAAGAAGCCATATAGAGGTGCTGATCACCGCGTGCCGGAGCGCGCGAGCGTGCGGCGCCGAAGGTCATGCCGCTCCCGACCCTCTCGCATCAATTTGGACACAATCCGGGACAGGTAAAGAACGGCCGTGATCCTTCCGGGCAGGAGGAAGGTGGCTTCAGCCCCAGGACCTCGCTCGCGATTGACGGCCAGTTAACGTTACGTTAACTTTAAATTAGCCAACACTAAAATAGGAGATCCTCATGAAGATCGCCTTCGTTTGCCTGGCGCTTGTCCTCGCCGGGTCGAGTGTCGCTACGGCGCATGGGAAAAAGGCAACAGTCACTGCTGCCAAGGCATGTGCTTGTCTGTCGATCAAGGCGGCAGTGGCGGCAAAATTGGACTGCACTGCAACGGGAACCGCCACAGCAACCCAGACTGACGCAGCGAATGCCAAGCCGCACCTTGGGTACGAAAACGCTTGGACGATACCCTCGTTCGGCCTTTAACGTTCCCAGCATTTCCTCTACCCAAAGGCCCGGAGACCGAGGCGCTGGGCCGTTGCAAACGTGAGTGCGCTATCAGACCTCGTGCTTGACTCTAGCAATCGCGGCGCGCTGGGCCCGCATGAAACCTCGCGGTCTGTTGCGCGTTGTCGGCCAACAGGAGAATTCCATGGATCCGGGAACCGTGGCGGTGATGGTGATGCTTTCATGCAGCGCATCGCTCTGCAGGCCCACGGAGTCGCGCCCGGTCGTCTATTCATCGATGGAGGAATGCCAAGCGGCACTTGAAGCCAGACTGGCACCGTGGCCGAACGGCGAAATGGTCGGCCGATGCAAGCAGGTCGACCAGACGGCGACTGGCTCGATTCCTCCGGAAGGCTATGCCGCGGTTCAAGTCACGCGGGGAACCGGCAGCGATGCGGTCACCACCAACTATTTCGTGCCGAGAGCCAGCAACTAGAAGCCCGCCAGCAACGACAAGTCCGGATGCCGAAGCCGCCGGGCCGCGACCAACGTCGCCAGTTGGCGAACGGGGTAGACATCGGCGGGCTCTCGGGTTTGACCCGGCCCTCCTGAAACCATTTCAGGGACCCGGCGTTAACGACCGGCATGGCCAGACAAAGGAGACATTTCCATGACCGTCAACTGCCGCATATCCATCGACAACCGGCCTGACGCCACCAACGCCACTTTCCAGGCTGTGCCGCGGATTGGCGAGAGCGTTTCCCTGCCGGTCGACGGAAGCCCACAGGATCTCAGGGTCTCGCGCGTCGTGCATGTTCCCAACGGCGGACTGGAAGGCGCCGCGATTGTCGTCGAGGTGACGACCAACATCCTCTAGGCATCGTTTCGCCGGGAGATGCCGGAGAGTTCACGCTACAGTGATCGGCGGCAACGAAACCTCGCGCGGCCAAACACGTTCCATACCTGCAACAGGGTCCAGGTTCCAATGCAAACCGCGTGGTTCTCCAAGCCTGTCGTGGTGTCGGTCGGCGTTACCGGAGCCACCCGCAACCTGTCCAACACACAACAGGCCATCGAGTTGCTGACGACACATTGGCGCGATGCCGGCAGCCTGAAACACCAGTCCGCGCTGCGCGCCTGCCGCCGCGCAACGAGCGGCGACGTGCCGCCCGACGTCGCCAGGGAGGCTTTTGTCGAGGCCGCGCGCGAGGCGCATATCCTGGTCGAGTAGGTCGAGCACGGATTGTGGGCCACGGATTTTGGGCGGCATTCCGGCCCGGCGGATTGCCCTAGATGCCGGAACCCGGCGAATCGCCGTCAGCCTCGCTACCGATCGGCGCCACGACGATGGACGCCAAGGGCGCGCTCAGCCGCCATTTGAAATAGCCGGGCGACCGCTCCAAAATGGCGGAACCGCCCAGCGATTGCGGCGCCACCCGCTGCAGCACAACGGTGCCGAACCCCTTGCGCGTGGTCTGGTCCCGCCGGTCGCGGGGATGCGGCGTCGACGTCTCCTCCCAGGTCAAGTGAAATTCACGCTCGCCCACGGAGCCGGGGTTCTGCGTCCCGGAGTCGATTGTCCAGGTGATCTCTACCCGGCCGCCTTCGCTGCCCAGCGCGCCATATTTGGACGAGTTCGTGCCCAGTTCGTGGAAGGCCATGCCGAGGTTCTGTACCGCGTTCGACTGCAGCGTCAGGACCGGGCCGGAGAGCAGGATCTGCTCCTCGAGACCGAAGGGCTTGAGATGCTCCTGGATCAGGTCGAACAGGCTCGCCCCCGCCCATTCCGAGGTGACGAGCAGATCGTGCGACCGCGACAGCGCCATGATGCGGGCGCGGATCAACTCCTCGAACTCGCCTGGATGGGTCGAGCGCTTGCTGGTCTCCCTGACCATCGACAGGATGACCGCGAACTGGTTCTTGACGCGATGGTTGACCTCCCGCATCAGCAGCCTGATGCGGCGCTCGCTCTCCTTGGCGGCGGAGATATCGCGGGCGATTTGCGAGGCGCCGATGATCCCACCATTGCTGTTCTTGATCGGCGAAATCGTTAGCGAGACGGAAATCGGCACGCCATCCTTGCGCTTGCGCATCGTCTCAAAGCTCGCCACCCTGTCGCCGCTGCGAATCTTGCTGATGATCTCGATTTCCTCGTTCTTGAGGTGATCGGGGATTAGCATGAGAATGGATTGGCCGATCGCCTCCTCGGCGGTATAGCCGAACATGCGTTCCGCCGCCTGGTTCCAGCTTTGGATGATGCTGTTCAGGTCCTTGCTGATGATGGCATCGAAAGAGGAATCGACAATTGCCGCGAGCCGGGCATCGGCAGTCGCGAGCCGGGCATCGGCGGTCGCGAGCCGGGCATCGGCGGTCGCCCCCTGTCTGTCGCTGCCGTCGACGTCGTTCATCGCCACCCGCAATTGCATCTTCCCCCAATCAGATAAGGCGCAAACGGATCAAGGCAATCGCCGGCGCGAGGATGGATAGGCCTTAACGCATTTCACTCCGCCTGTTCCGGCGGCGTCTTGCCATCGCCATTGGGCCTGAGCACGCCGAATTCCTGCGACTTGGCGCCCATCTCGGCCGTCAGGAACCCGTCGGAGGCAAGGCCACGGCGCAGCAATTCGCGCACCGCAGCCGAACGGCTGGGCATGCGCTTGTCGAAACGCCAGTTTTCCAGCGCTGCCAGTTCATCCTGTGTCAACATGACCTGCAATCGTTCCGGGCGTTCCAGTTCCATGTGCGTTTCCCCGCGCAAGATTTGCTGAGTTAGTAACTGTCTCATTCCACTTACAGTTAGGAATTCGCTCATCTTGCGTCAAGCGTGGCTAATGCGCGAATGCAGCGTTGTACCAATGATGATCATCGAACGCAGGTTGCGCGTTCGTGTAACTCTACTAACTACCTGATTTTATTTGTCAATTTTTCATTTTTTAACTTGCCAGGCCACGGTATCGGGCGCATCTTGCCGCCTTGAGGAAACCAACTCGCTTTGGGAGGTTTCGATGCGATACGATTATTCCGCACAGCTGCGTGAAGACGTCCATTCGACCGTCTGCGCAGTGTTCAGGACCGTTGGCATCATCGAACTGACAGCAGTTGCGGATAGGATCAGGCTCAGGAACCTGGCCGAGAATGTCGCCCTCGAGGACATTGAACATCTGGTCATGCAGGCTGCTCAACTGCATGGCGCGCCGATCGAATTCGACACTTTGAGCTACGGATTGGCTCCGTCTGGAAACGGGCATGTCGAGAACGGCGATGAGAGTGCGACAGTCCATCTCGGTCTTCAACGATCAGGCTCGATGCAATAGTCAAAGCCCGAGGCGCGACAGATCCATGTGCCATGGAACGAGTCTAGCCTTCGGAAATTACTGCATCGCCCGATAAAGGAGGATGTAGTGAAGGCCCTGCGCAGTCTGCTTGCCGAACTGTCTTCCAACTGGCTCCAGCGCCGCAAGACGCAAAAACCAGTCGCCGGAAATCCTGTCAAACCCGTTTCCCGCGTTGCCCGCCAGACCGCGAGAACGCGACCGGAACACAAGCCAAAGCCGCCCTCCTCCCGTGACGTCGCTCCAAATAGGTGAGCACAGTGCGCTTACCGCCAGACTTGGGCTGAGCGGTCTGCTGGCAACCACACCCAAATCGGAATGAAGCCCGACTATCTTCGAAGCCCTGGACCCGAGATGTCCTTTCGCACATTCGCTGCAGCGTGACGCGCGACCAGCCCGTAGCTTGATGGCGAAGCCGGCGCGTACAGCGCCATGCCCGATGCTATCCATCGAGACCGCGCCGAACGCCCTTTGGGAATTGAGCGAGCGCCTTATATAATCCGGGTCATCTCCTTCCTTCCCTCTCGGAGCTCCACCATGACCCTCAACACACGCAAGCTCGGCAGCCAGGGGCTGCAAGTCTCGGCCATTGGTCTCGGCTGTATGGGCATGAGCCAGTCCTACGGCCCGGCTGACGAGGCCGAATCCGTCGCCACGCTGCACCGCGCCATCGAACTCGGCTGCACGTTCCTCGACACCGCCGAGGTCTATGGCCCGTACACCAACGAGGCCCTGCTCGGCCGGGCGTTGAAGGGCAAGCGCGACAAGGTGACCATCGCCACCAAGTTCGGCTTCCGCATCGAAAACGGTAAACAGGTGGGAGTCGATAGCCGGCCCGGGCATATCCGCGAGGTCGTGGAAGCCTCGCTCGGCCGTCTCGCCACCGATCATATCGACCTGCTCTACCAGCACCGCGTCGACCCTGCGGTGCCGCTGGAGGACGTCGCGGGCGCTGTCGGCGAGCTGGTCGCGCAAGGCAAGGTGCGGTTCTTCGGCCTGTCGGAGGCAGGTGCCGCCAACATCCGCCGGGCGCATGCCGTTCACCCGGTGTCGGCGTTGCAGAGCGAATATTCGCTCTGGGAGCGCAATCTGGAGCCGGAGATCATCCCCCTGCTCGGGCAACTCGGCATTGGCCTGGTGCCGTTCTCGCCACTCGGCCGCGGTTTTCTCACTGGCGAGGTCAAGCGCGCGGAGGACTACGCCGAGGGCGATTACCGCCGCAACGACCCGCGCTACCAGGGCGAAAACTACGATGCCAATGTCGACGCGGCGGCCAAGGTGCGCGACATCGCCACAGCCCGGGGCGTCAAGCCCGGCCAGATCGCGCTGGCCTGGCTGCTGGAGAAGGGCAACGGCTTTGGCGTCGACATCGTGCCCATCCCCGGCACCAAGCGGATCAGATATTTGGAGGAAAACGTCGCCGCCGCATCATTGAAACTCGACGCCGCCGAAATGGCCGCGCTCGACGATGCCCTGGCGCCGGGAAAAATCTCCGGCCCGCGCTACACCGAGCGCGGCATGGCGATGGTCGATCGGTAGGCGCTCAGAGCGCAAACGGGATCATCCTGGCTTGTATCTCGATCGGCGAAGACTTTAGACTGTGCGCACCGCATGCCTTGCCAGCGCGTGCTCGATCAGCGCGTCGATGACCTCGCTGTAGCCGATGCCGATCGCCGCCAGCGCCTTGGCGTACATCGAGATGTCGGTGAAGCCGGGCAGCGTGTTGACCTCGTTGACCAGCAGGGAGCCGTCGGCACGCAGGAAGAAGTCGACGCGCGCCAGGGCCTCGCAGCCGAGCGCCTTGAAGGCTTGCCCCGCCATGTTCCTCGCTCTGTCGGCGACTGCGGCGGGAATATCGGCGGGCACTTTGACCACCGCGCCGTCGGCGTCGAGATATTTGGCCTCGTAGGTGTAGAAGCCATGCTTGCCGGCCGGGATGATCTCGCCTGGCAGCGACACCGTGAGCGAGCCGTCTGCCCGTTGCAACACCGAGCACTCGATCTCGCGGCCTTCGACGAACTCCTCGATCAACGCCTTGCCGTCATAGCGGAAAGTGGTTTCGATGGCTGCTTCGAAGCCATCCCTGTCGTTTACTTTGCTCACTCCGAAGGACGAGCCCTGGCGCGCCGGCTTGGCGAAGAAAGGCAGCCCAAGCGCCCCGGCGGTTTCCTGGAACGAACCGACATCGCCTCTAAGCACGGTGACCGAGCGGGCGACGGCAAGGCCGGCCTCCCGCAGCAGCCGCTTGGCGACGTCCTTGTCCATGGCGGCGGCCGAGGCGAGGATGCCGCAGCCGACATAGGCGACATCGGCAACCTCGGCATAGCCCTGCACCGAGCCGTCCTCGCCGAACGGACCGTGCAGCACGGGAAAAACGACATCGACCGGCGGCAGGTCAGCTTCCTTGTGCGACGCTAAGATCAGCCGGCCCTTGCCGCCGGGCAGCAGGGCGACTTCCACGCCGTCCTCCGACACTGGAGCCCCTGCCCCTTCGCCGAAGGCCTCGGACGCCGGCTGCAGCAGCCATCTGCCGGCCCTGGAAATGCCGATCGGCACCACCTCGTACCGGGTCCGGTCGATCGCCTTCAGCACATTGGCCGCCGACAGCCGCGACACCTCGTGCTCGGCCGAGCGACCGCCATAGAGGATGGCAACCCTGATCTTTCCGGTCATCGAAATCCCTCAACTGTCAAAAATCAAATGCTGACGGCAATGCCGCGATTGGCGAAGAAACGATCGAAATCGGTGAGCGCCAACACTGCGTCCGCCTGTGTGGCGCTGGTATGGCCGGATGGGTTGTGGAAGCGAAAACCATCGTCCGACGCCGCCGTGACCAGCACCAGATGACCGCCCTTCGACGGCGGCTCGCGCTCCGGCCAGCGGATCGAACTGCTGACCGAAGCGATGAAGAAGCGCGACCGGGCGAGGATCCCTGGGACGTCCGCTGCCGCGACATCGGTCATCACCTCGGCCTCGAGGCCGAATTCCTGCTTCACGAAAGTGACGAAGGGCGCGTAGATCAGGCCCTTGATCGAGCCTTCATTGACGACATAGCCGCCATATCCGGTGCACCGCCTTGCCAGCTCGATCGTCGGCACGATCTGGCCGCGCGTCGCCAGGATCATCTTGAGGCAAGCCATGCCACAGACATTGGCGGCCCAGACCGCGTATTCGTCGAGCGTGGCGGCACCCGATCCCTGCCACAGCGGATCCTGCCGCAACGCGGCTTCGGCGCCATCGGCGAGCACCGCCAGCGTCATGTCGGGCGTCTCCCACTGACTGAAAAACGGCACGGCTTCAGGCAATGGACTCATGTGGACTCCTCGGGCAGGTGAAAGCCGCTCGGACACCCCGAATTTCCCGGTGCGTCGCGCGGCGTCTACTCAACCTTCGTCCAGCCGAACACCAGCCAGGCGTATTTCGATTTTTCATCGGGTTCGGCGGTGTAGGTCATCTGTATGTCGCCGCCCTTGGCGTGGATATCGAGCCTGGGGGCCGTGCCCAGCTTGAGCCATAGCGAACTCTTGTTGAAGGACCAGGTTCCGCACCAGACGCAGGAACCCGATGTCGGGTCACCGGCCTGATGGAAATTGTAGCGGCCGTCCGCGGTGATCTCCAGATAATCGAACGCGCCGTAAAACGCGGTCACCGTCTGCTGGAACTCATTGGCGGCCGCTTCCTGTTCCGGCGTGGGCGCATCCTTCAAGTCGCGCGGCGGCCGAGTGGTCGCGCCGCTGAGTTGCCATTTGCCGACAAAGTCCTTCTGGGTCGGAAGATATTCCTCCTGAGCCTGCGCGGAAGATATATGAGTAAATGGTAATATGAATGGTGAGGCCATGCACAAAATCGCAAGCAACGGCGCGACGACACGGATCGCCCTGGTTGATTTCTGCATAAAAATCGGTTCTCCACGGTGGGCAAGAGATGTTCTGTTCGGGATGTTATTGAGAAAGGCGGCGCGCTTTGCTTCGCCGATTCCCGTCCGCCATTTTCACGGTTAGCACCGGAGCCACCGAATTGGCAACGCAAGGCAGCGATCGGCAAAGCTGATCGGAACCAGTCTTCGCCATCTCGAGCTGCTTGCGAACGTGCCGGCGCGGGAAAAGCCCGCTTGCGATTCAAGGAAACGATGAATCGCTCTACCTGGCGCCACTCGGCGTCGAGCCGAAGCGGCGGCGGAAACAGCGATTGAAATAGGAGACGTCGGAAAAACCGCTCAACAGCGCGATCTCGCTGACCCGCATGCTGTCGTTGCGCCGGTCGCGCAGCATGCGATGGGCTCTCTGCAGGCGCAGTTCAAGAATATGCTCGGCGAAACTGGAGCCCGTTTCCTGCAAGAGATCATGGACATAGCGCGCGGAAAGCCGCAAATGCTGGGCGATGTGCTGAGCCGAGATGGCGGGATCGGCGAAGTTGTCCCGCATCTTCTGCAGGATGGCCTGCAGCCTTGCCGCGCGCAGGCCGCGCACGCCCGCCAGCTCGGCGATCTCGCCCTTGGCGCCGGTCGCCAGCCCGATCAGGTCGACGATCGTCTCGGTGGCGTGGGCGACAAGGTCGGGCGAGAGCAATGCCGGTCCCGCTTCCAGGAAGCCGCAATAGCGCTTGAGCATATCGAGCGCTTCATTGTCGGCGCCGATGGTCAGCGCCAGGCGATCCTCGAGATGGGGGAAGGCATTTTCCAGGATTTCGCGGGGCACCACGACATTGGTCCAGACATTTCGGTCGCCGCCGGTCATTTCCAGCGCTTCCGAAGCCGAGACCAGCGCGCCTTCGCCCCTGCCGATGCTGTAGTCGCGGCCGGTCTGCACGCCGCTCAGCTTGGTGTCGCCGTCGTTGACCAGCAGCAGGTAGCCGTCGCGGCCGTCATCGGCGATGTTGCGCGTCTTGCGGCTGGCATGCCTGATCGTCCCTGCCATCCGCCCCAGCACCAGCGGCCCGATGGCGGTGGCTTCGATATCCGCCTGGAACGGCACGTTGCCGGAGATGGCGTATTCGACCGACCATATCTCCGCGACATGGATGTCCTGCCAGAGCGCGAAACGCGCGCGGTCATCGAGATGCGGCGGCAGGTCGACCGATGAGAAGACATTCTTTTTCAACGACCAACCGGCCTTTCCCGCGCACGTGTCTTCCCTGAAGCCGCACCGTATGGGACCGATTTGCCTCTTGTCCAGAGGCGACGCTATCCATGCCCTGCGGGACAATTTCAGTGCCGCCCAGATCAAGGATCCGATCCGATTCGCCGGCCCCGCGTTTTTTTCAAATGCGCGGAACATGCAGCGGCATGAGAATCACCATCCGACGCGCGCATCGCGGTCGCCCGGCCGGCCGGGTGTTGCTAGAACGTGATCTTCACGGAAGCGGCACTCCGGTTGGCCGGGCCGTGGTGGACGGCCTCGATGTTGTTGCCGTCCGGGTCGAGCAGGAAGGCGGCATAATAGCCGGGATGATAGGGCCGCTCGCCGGGCGCGCCATTGTCCGTGCCGCCAGCCGCCAGCCCGGCCTTGTGGAAGGCATCGACCATGGCGTGATCCCTGGCCTGGAAGGCCAGATGATGGCGGCCGGTCAGCTTTCCCTGTGCGGCCCGGCTGTCGACGCTGGAGATGAACAATTCGTCGGCCCAGAAATAGTCCTCGCCGGTGCCGCCGATCGGGATACCGAGCACCTGGAAGAGCGCCTCGTAGAAATGCCGGCTGGCGGGGAGATCCCGGACCACGAGCTGCAGGTGGTCGATGAGCCGGCCGCGATGCAGTTCCATGAAAGCTCCTCCTCGCAAGGCCTCGAATTTAGGCGCGGGCGGCAAGGCGTCAACGCGGGGCGCCTGCATCTGCTGACAACCAGCGACAATTTTTTGGGCCCGACGGAACTTTTCGGCTGACCGGAAGTTTGGTGGCGCGGCGGGAGGATTGCGGTTGGATTGTTTTCAGAGGCTTGAAGCCCTGGTCGACAGCGCAGGCGCCGACGGCATCGAGGAAGCGAACGCATTGCTGCGCCGGTTCAAGGACAGGTCCGAAAAGACGGCGCGGGCCATCGACGAGTTCATGCTGGACTTCAAGACCTTGGTCTTCGTCGTCGAAACCGGCGAAGAGGGTTTCCAAAAGCCGATCCGCAAGCTCGCCCGCGCCAGGCTCGCGAAGCTCAAGCAACTGGTGAACGTGCCGGTCGTAAGCTTGGCTAACCCTTGAGCAGCGCCGCCAGCCGTGGAATGCCCTCGCTCACCGCGCGGCGGTCGGCCAGCGTGAACGACAGCCGCAGCGTGTTGCGGCCGGTGCCGTCGGCGTAGAAGGCATTGCCGGGCACGAAGGCGACGCGCGCCTCCTTCACCGACCGCGCCAGGAGTTCCGTGGCATCGGTGCCTTCCGGCAGCGTCACCCAGACGAACATGCCGCCTTCCGGGCGGCTCCAGCTCACGCCCTCCGGCATGTTGGCTTCCAGCGCGCCAAGCAGGCCGTCGCGGCGCTCGCGATAGGCGCCGATGAGTTTTTCCACCTGGCTGTCGAACACGGATTCGGCGACGCGGTGCATCACCATCTGGTTGACCGACGGGCTGTGCAGGTCCGAAGCCTGCTTCATCAGCACCAGTTTTTCGACCACGTGGCGCGGCGCGCAGACCCAGCCGACGCGCATGCCCGGCGACAGGATTTTCGAAAACGAGCCGCAATAGAGCGTGCGCGCCTTGTCGATGCCGCCGGAGCGCGCGCAGTCGAGCGCCAGGATCGGCGGCACACCCTCGCCGTCATAGCGCAGCGCCCGATAGGCGGCGTCCTCGATGACGGCGATGTCGAGCTCGCCGGCAAGGTCGAGCACGGCCTCGCGCTGCTTTCGGTCCAGCGTGGCGCCGGTCGGGTTGGCGAAGTCGGGCACCAGATAGGCGAATTTCACCCGCCCGCCATTGGCGGCGGCAGCGGTGTGGTAGGCCGCCGGTGTCATGTTGCCGCCTTCGGGCCGCAGCCGGTCGTAGCGCGGCTCGTAGGCGTTGAAGGCCTGCAGCGCGCCGAGATAGGTCGGCCATGTCACCAGCGCGGTATCGCCCGGCGACAGGAACAGCTTGCCGAGATAATCCAGCGCCTGTTGCGAGCCGGAGGTGATGAAGATGTTGGCCTCGTCGCAGGCAATGCCGAGCTTGCCCATCTGCCCGGCAAGCCAGCGCCGCAGCGGCAGATAGCCTTCCGAAACCTGGTACTGCAGGGCCGCCCCGGCTTCCGCGCCGCTCAGCACATCGCCATAGGCATCGCGGATGGCGTCGGACGGAAACAGCGACGGATCGGGAATGCCGCCGGCGAACGAAATGATGTCGGGCTGGTCGAGCAGCTTCAGCAGCTCGCGGATTTCCGACGCCTTCATACGCGACGAGCGCGAAGCCAACAGGTTCAAAAGGGCCAAGACATGCCTCCCCGACGTTTTCTTATATAGGTCAACCTGACTGACCTATATCCGGTTTGCCGGGCGATTTGAATAGTGCCTGAAAGGCTTCCGCTATACGCCAGTCGCCGCCAAGCCGGAACCGGCGACAGCGTGCTGGCGTCCGCTAAAGGCTCTTCTTGTAGCTGGCGGTGAAGCCCAAGCCTTCATAATTGGATGTTGGCCATAGCGGATGAGATACGGCCGTCCCCGGCGGCAAGGTTCAGCTCCCCCTTCCCCCTTGTGTGGGGGAAGGTGGCCTCGCGAAGGGAGGTCGGATGAGGGGTGTTCCAGCTTGGCAACATGCTTCTCGCGACACCACATTACACTGAATTATCAACGGATTATTTCTTTCGGCACCCCTCATCCGTCTCGGCGCTACGCGCCGATCCACCTGCTCCCACAAGGGGAGAAGGAAGGGGCGTCACCGCTCGCGAAATTGGATGTGACAATGGGCCAGCAACTATAGCCGCCACCGCTGCCGCACAGCACCACCGATCAATCCCCGTCCCCTGCAGGCTTGGCCTTGCCGCACTGCGCCAGCACCTTGCCGATGGCCGCGCTCGATCCCTTCAGCGGAAAGTTGATAGCGCCATATTTGGCCGCGCTGACCGACACGTCCCCATTCGAGCGCAGCAGGTCGAGCAGCGGATCGGCCTTGGCGAGATCGACCACGAAATCATTGTACATGGCCTCCAGTTGCAGCGTCTTCGTCACCGTCTTGCCATCGGCCTTGAAGTCGAACGAACCGCTGATGCCCGGTTCCAGTTGCTGGCCGCTGGCACCCAGGTCGTAGCTCAGAACCGGATTGTCGAAGCAGGTCAGCATCAGATGCGCGTCGCCTTTCGGCCCGCCGCAGACGGAAGCCGTCAGCACGCTGCCGCCCTCGTCTTCTTCCATCTTCGCGCTCCAGCCGCAGGACGCGGCAAAGGCCGGCTGCGCGCCAAGCAATGCCGCCAAGGCTCCGGCGGCAACGACATATCTTTTCATGACTTCCCCCTTCGGGCATTTGCAGCACCCGCCGGCAGCATATAGGAAAAGGCGTTGAATGGCATTGCATGTGCGGGGCGCCTTGGTGTTGAGAGCTTGTATTCGCCTGTGTCTTGTGACAGCCGCCCTGGTGGCCTCGCCGCTCGCCGCGCAGGCCGAATGGAAGCCGGTCGAGAAGGTCGAGACCTACGCCATTTCAGGCCAGTCCGGGCCGGAGCTCTACCGGTCGATCGGCGAGAACGGGCCGAATGCCGGCATTGCCCGCGCCATCGCCCACACCAATTTCAAGCTGACCTGGACCAGGGATTATCAGGCGCATGCCGGAGCCTGCGTGCTGGTTTCGGCGAAGCCCAAGCTCATCATCACCTACACCTTGCCCAGCCCCTCATCGCCGCTGCCCTCCGCCATCCAGAAGAACTGGGAGGTTTTCCTCGCCGGCGTCAGCGCCCACGAAAAGGTGCACGGCGCGAGCATTGTCGACATGGCGCGCAAGATCGAGGCGGCGACAGTGGGCCTGACCGTTCCCGACGACCCAAAATGCAGCAAGATCCGGGTCGAGATGACCAAGCGCCTGTCCGCTCTCTCGCAGGCGCTGCGCCAGGCAAGCCGCGATTTCGACCGCGTCGAACTCGGCCAGGGCGGCAATCTGCAGAAGCTCATTCTTGCGCTTGTGAATGGCGGCTGAGAAGGCCACCGCGCCCTGCGGCGCGGCGGCATATCCGTGGTTCGCTCGGCCTACCGGCTGAGGTCCAGCGCCGCGCTCAGATCCCCCATCGGCGGCTCGCCATTGGCGGCCAGCGCCTTGTCGCGGGCAACGATGCCGGTCAGTACCGGCAGGTCGTAGCGCGCGGTGATGAAGCGCAGGATCGATGTCGTGTCGTATTGCGTGTGGTCGACCGTGCCCATCCTGGCATAGGGCGAGACGATGAAGGCCGGGATGCGGTTGCCCGGGCCCCAGTGGTCGGCCTTGGGCGGCGCGACATGATCCCAGAAGCCGCCATTCTCGTCATAGGTGACGACCACCAGCATGTGGCCCCATTGCGGGCTCTTCTCCAGATGCGAAATGAGGTCGGCCAGATGCTGGTCGCCGCTGGCCACGTCGGCATAGCCGCCATGTTCGTTGAGATTGCCCTGCGGCTTGTAGAAACTCACCGCCGGCAGCTTGCCGTCGTCGATCGCCTTGATGAACTCGGCCCCATTCAGGCCGCCGTCCCTCAGATGCTCGGTGCGCGCGGGGGTGCCGGGCGCGTAGGCGGCAAAATAGTTGAACGGCTGGTGGTGGAACTGGAAGTTCGGCACCGGCGTCGCGTTCTTGCCGTCCAGCGTTGCCTGCCAGGCGCCGGCATACCAGGCCCAGCTCACCCCCTTCAGCGACAGCAGATCGCCGATGGTGATGTCGTGCTGCGGCGGCAGCGTGGTGGGCGCGGCCGGGTCGGCCAGCGCCTTGTCGCCGCCCTCGGCCGGCTTGTTGGCGCTCGGTTGATAGGGCGGCTGCATGGTGTTGACGGCATGGAAGTCGGGCGTGATGGCGCCGTCATTGACGAATTTCGGTACGCCGCCGAGTGCCGAGGCCGGCGAATTGTCGGCGACCTTCAAGGTTGTGCCATCGGCCTCGACCACGGCGATCTGGCCCTTGATCGGACTGGTGTCGGCGTGGGGGTAGACCGGTGTACAGGCGCAGGCGAGCTGGAAATGGTTGAGGAAGGAGCCGCCGAAGGCGCCCTGGAAGAAATTGTCGGCCAGCACATACTTCTTCGCGACCTGCCACATCGGCAGGATGGAGCCATCATAGTGCCCCATGACCAGGCCGCCGGAATCGGCCCAGGCGACGAATTTGTCGTTCTTGCCGCCGTCGATCTGCATCTGCTCCTGGTAGAAGCGGTGCCACAGATCATGGGTGATGACGTTGGTGCCTTCGTTGAAGCCCTTGGGATCGTCAATGGCGAAGGGAGCGTTGGCGAGATGCGCGGTCTCAGCCTCCGTCACCACGGGCGTGACGCCCTTTCCGGTCAGCCCGCCCCAGGCCGGCGGCAGCTCGGTGAACGGCTTGCCGTCGCGGTCGAGCTGGCGCGCCTGATCGGCCGAGACATTGGCCAGCCCGTTGGCGCCGGGGAAGCCGCCATTATAGGGGCAGCTAACGTGGATGCCTTGTCACCTTTGTGACATCCGCCGCCGCGGCGAACACGGTTTCGTGAGCACTGGAGCCGGTCATCAATCCGTTGCACTCCATTCCTATTTCCGGGCCAAAGCGGACCATTCCCCATGACGACGGGACGATGAAAAAGACGACGAGAGGATCGAAAAGCCTGATGATCGCGATTGCCGCGATCTCGACCTTTGGCTTTGCCGCGCCCGCGAATACGGCGGATGGCGTCTATCCCGGTCCGCTATCGCGCGCGCAAGCTTTCGCGCGCGCCGAGGCGCTGACCGCCTTGGGGCGAAAAATGTTCTTCGACCCGGCGCTGTCGGCCTCGGGCAGGCAGGCCTGCTCGTCCTGCCATGATCCGCGCCATGCTTTCGGACCGGCCTCGGCCACGCCGGTCGAGATGGGCGGCCCGAACCTCGACCAGCCCGGTGTGCGCGCGGTGCCCTCGCTGCGCTATCTCCAGGCCGCTCCCGCCTTCACCGAGCATTTTTACGATTCCGACGACGAAGGCGACGAGAGCGTCGACAACGGTCCGACCGGCGGCCTGACCTGGGACGGCCGCGCCGACCACGGCAAGGATCAGGCGAAAATCCCCCTGCTCTCGCCCTTCGAGATGGCCAACAAGGATGCGGGGGCTGTCACCGCCGCCTTGCGTAAATCGGCCTATGCCGACGAGTTCAAGGCAACCTTCGGCAACGATGTCTTCGACCGCCCGGGCGACGCCTTCGACGCCGCCGCCGAGGCGCTCGGCACGTTCGAGCAGAGCGCCGCCGATTTCTACCCCTATTCCAGCCGCTACGACGCCTTCCTCGCCGGCAAGGCGACATTGTCGGCGCAGGAACGGCGCGGCCGCGCCCTGTTCGAGGACGAGGCGAAAGGCAATTGCGCCTCCTGCCACCTCAGCGAACCCGCCAATGACGGCGAGCCGCCGCAGTTCACCGACTTCGGCCTGATCGCTATCGCCGTGCCGCGCAATCCGGCCATCCCGGCCAACGCCGACCCCGCCTATGCCGATCTCGGCCTGTGCGGCCCGCTGCGCACCGATTTTCACGGCCGCACCGGCTATTGCGGCCTGTTCAAGACACCGACGCTGCGCAATGTCGCGCTGCGCAAGAGTTTCTTCCACAACGGCTACTTCCACACGCTGCGCGACGCCGTCGCCTTCTACGCCAGCCGCGACACCGACCCCGGCCACTGGTATCCCAGGAATGCAGACGGCATGGTGAGGCAATATGACGATTTGCCAAAGGCTTACTGGGGAAATCTCAACCAGGACCCACCCTTCAACGGCAAGAAACCCGGCGACAAGCCGGCGCTCAACGATGCCGAGATCGACGACATCGTCGCGTTCTTGCAGACGCTGACGGACGCGGATCAGACGGCGAAGCGGTCGCGGTGAACTGGGAAGCCCCGCCATAGTGGGTCGCTGGTTGACTGGCGACTAGACTAATCCGAGAGGTATCGGACTGAAGCCAGCCGCCTCTCACAGCGCCCGGATGACGCCCCCATCCACCCGGATATTCTGCCCGGTGATGTAACCCGCCCCGTCCGACGCCAAAAACGCGATCGTCGCGGCGATCTCCTCTGATGTGCCGTAGCGCTGCATCGGCACGTTGTCGCGGCGCTCTTCGGTGGCGGGCAGGCTGTCGATCCAGCCGGGCAGCACATTGTTCATGCGCACATTGTCGGCCGCATAGGTGTTGGCGAAAATCTTGGCGTAGGCGGCAAGGCCGGCCCGGAACACGGCCGAGGTCGGGAACATCGCGCTCGGCTCGGCCACCCAGGCCGTCGAGATGTTGATGATGGCGCCGCCCTTCTGCTTGACCATCTGCGGCGCCATGATGCGCACCGGCCGGACGACATTCATCAGGTAGACATCCATGCCGGTGTGCCACTGCTCGTCCGTGATCTCCAGGATCGGCGCGCGCGGCCCATGGCCGCCGCTGTTGACCAGCACGTCGATGCGGCCATAGCGCTCCAACGTCAGGTCGGCGAGACGCTGCAGGTCGTCGTTCGACTGGTTGGAGCCGGTGACGCCGAGCCCGCCAAGCTCCTTGGCCAGCGCCTCGCCCTTGCCGGACGAAGACAGGATCGCCACCTTGAACCCATCTGCCGCCAGGCGCTTGGCCGCCGCCGCCCCCATGCCGCTGCCGCCGGCCACGATGACGGCTGTCTTTTCTAGACTCATCGGATTTCCTTTTCAGATTGGCGAGAGCCACGGTTTCAGCGGTCCCTATAGCCGGTTTCGCCGCGCGGTTCGAACGAGAAAGCCTGAATCGAGCTGCAGAAAACTTGCGGTGAGCCGCGCCCTATCCTTCCACCGTCTCCAGCTCGCTCAGCAGCGTGCCTTCCATGTCGGGCTCGTCGCCGGAGCAGACGCACAGCATCTCGGCGTCGCCCTCGCCCACCGAGAGATAGGCATGGCCCATGGTGGAATCGATGTAGACGCTCTCGCCTGCTTTCAGCCGCACGGGCGCGTATTGGTCGGTGTGCAATTCGATCTCGCCCTTGAGCACGATCAGGAACTCCTCGCCGGCATGCCGGGTCAGCGGACCGAACTCTTCCGGCGTGCGGGCGCGTGCATAGGCGTGGATCGGCACCATGCGCTTGCGCACGAGATCGGTGGCGAGATACCGGTAGTCGTAGTTGCGGGTCAGCTGGCGCAGTGTGTTGGACTGCGAGGTCACCGAACGGCGGGTGCGCGCCGCCGGCTGCTTGCGGTCGCCGCTGAGCAGCTCCGTCACATGGATGCCGAGGCCTTCGCAGATCTGTAAAAGCTTGTCGTAGCTCAGCGACATCTGATCGTTCTCGACCTTGGACAGCGTCGACACCGCGACGCCGGTGAGAGAGCTGACCTCCTGCAAGGTCCAGCCATGTCTTTTTCTCAGGGCACGCAGACAATCACCGAGATTTGGTTGCTCCGACATTGTCAGCTCCATGAAGCGGCGGCACGTCACTACCGCGGGGTTCACCCTAGGTAGTCGAACTCGAGCGGGCCATCAACAACATCAATAATTTTCTTATACGCTAAATATTGACTGGATACGAAATTTTTTTTACGACTGATGGATGCAGTCGGATTCTCCCACCAAGATCATCGTCATCGGCGGCGGCATCGCCGGTCTCTCCCTTGCCGCCGAGGTGGCGGACTGGGCCGATGTCACCGTCATCGAGCGCGAACCGCATCTCGGCTACCACGCCAGCGGCCGCTCCGCCGCTCTGTTCACCGAGACCTATGGCAACCGCCTGGTGCGCGGGCTGACGCTGGCCGGCCGGCAGGCGATTGTCGAGGGCGGTTTCGTCGCCCATCGGCGTGGCGCGCTGCACGTCGGCTGGGTCGGCGACGATGCCGCCATCGACAGGCTGGCTCATGAATTGCAGGCGCTGGTGCCGAGCGTGCGCCGCCTGTCGGCGGCCGAGCTCCACGGGCTGGTTCCGGTCATTGCCAGGGAAACCACCTGCGGCGGCGTCTATGAGCCGGACGCGGTGGATGTCGACACCGGCAAGATGCTGGGGTCCAGCGCCTCGTCGCTCAAGGCCCGCGGCGGCATCATCCGCACCGGCGAGGAGGTCCGCGCCATATCACGCGGCGGCCGCGCTTTTCGGGTTGAAACGAGCGCCGGCGTCTACTCGGCCGACATCGTGGTCAACGCCGCCGGCGCCTGGGTCGATGTCGTCGCCGGGATGGCGGGGCTGCCGGGCCTCGGCTTCCAGCCCAAACGGCGCACCGCCTTCCTGTTCGATCCACCCGCCGGGATGGATATCGCCGGCTGGCCGCTGGTGGTCGACCTGCACGAGCAGTTCTACTTCAAGCCCGATGCCGGCAGGCTGATCGGTTCCCTCGCCGACGAGACGGATTCCGAACCTTGCGACGCCTGGCCGGAAGACCTCGACGTCGCCATCGCCGTCGACCGCATCGAACAGGCGACATCGATGCGCATAGGCCGTCCGTCGACACCATGGGCGGGCCTGCGCACCTTCGCGCCCGACCGCACGCCGGTCGCCGGCTTCGACCCGCGCCTGCCCGGCTTCTTCTGGCTCGGCGGCCAGGGCGGCTACGGTTTCCAGGTTTCGCTGACCTTGGCCAGGCTGAGCGCGGCGCTGCTGCGCGGGCAGTCCATCCCGGGGGATGTCACGGCGCTCGGCGTCACCGCCGGGGCGCTGGCGCCTGATCGCTTTCTTGTCCCGGCGGCGACCCCATGAATTTCAGCCCTTCCCTCAACCCGTAAAGTGTCATCAGGAGCGTTTGCGATGAAATCCACCGTTCTGCGCACAGTGCTTGCCCCGTCTCTTCTGGCCGCGTCCCTTCTGGCCTCGACCCTTCTGGCCTCATCCGTCCTCGTCGGCGGGCAGGCCTACGCCAAGACGCTGGTCTATTGCTCGGAGGCCAATCCCGAGACCTTCAACCCGGCGATCGGCATCGCCGATTCCACCATGGACGCCGCCGCCAAGACGATCTTCAACCGGCTGGTCGAGCTCAAGCCGGGCACGACGGAGGTCGGGCCGGCGCTGGCCGAAAGCTGGGATGTTTCATCGGATGGCAAGACCTACACCTTCCATCTCAGGCACGGCGTGAAATTCCAGTCGAACGAGCACTTCACGCCCTCGCGCGACTTCAACGCGGATGACGTGCTCTACACCTTCAACCGCCAGCGCGATGCCAACAATCCCTATCACAAGCTCGGCGGCGGCGCTTACGAGTACTTCAACGCGCTCGGCATGGGCACGCTGATCGACAGAATAGACAAGGTCGACGACTACACGGTGCGCTTCACGCTGACGGCAGCCAATGTCACCTTCCTGGCCGGGCTGGCGCTCGACTATCTCTCGATCCTGTCGCTGGAGCAGACGCAAAAGATGGTCGCGGCCGGCACGCCGGAGCTGATCGACAGCATGCCGGTCGGCACCGGGCCTTTCGTGCTTCAGGCCTATGTGCCCGACAGCCAGGTCCGCTACGCCGCCAACAAGAATTACTGGCGCGGTGCGCCGAAGATCGACACGCTGGTCTTCGCCGTCACGCCCGAGCCGACCACCCGCGTCGAGCGCATCAAGGCCAATGAATGCCAGGTCGCCGCGCCGCCGCCGCCAAGCGCGGTCGCCGACCTGCGTGCCGATCCCGACATCACGGTTCTCGATCTCAAGGGCCAGAACATCGGCATCCTCGGCTTCAATGTCGAGCACCAGCCGCTGGGCGACGTGCGCGTGCGCACGGCACTGGCCAAGGCCATCGACCGCAAGGCGATCGTCGATGCCGTCTACGCCGGGCGCCGGCACGGTGGCCGGCAGCGTCGTGCCGCCGGCGCAGCTCGGCGCCGTCACCGATGCCGGCATCGACTATGATCCCGATGGGGCGAAGAAACTGCTGAAGGAAGCCGGCCACGAAAGCGGCCTCAAGGTCAGCCTGTGGGCGATGCCGGTGTCGCGCCCCTATAACCCCAACGCCAAGCGCATGGCCGAGATGATCCAGGCGGACTGGGCCAAGGTTGGCGTGCACTCGGAGATCGTCAGCTTCGAATGGGGCGAATATCTCAAGCGCACCGCGGCGGGCGAACAGGACACCTTCCTGCTCGGCGGCAGCAGCGACAATGGCGACCCCGACAACATGCTGAGCTATCTCCTCTCCTGCGACGGCGTGAAAGGCGGCTCCAACCGCTCGCGCTGGTGCGATAGGGATTTCGAGAAACTGCTTGACGATGGTCGCGTCGCCGCCGACCCCAAGGAGCGCGCGGCGATCTACGGGAAGGCGCAAGCGATTCTGAAGGCCGAGGTGCCGGTGGCGCCGATCGCCCATTCGATGGTGGCGATCCCGATCCGCAAAAGCGTGCTCAACTACGTGCTCGACCCCTTCGGCCGGCAGAATTTCGCCGCCGTCGATATGGCGGAGTAGGCTGGGCTGCCCTTCCCTTCTCCCCTTGTGGGGCAGGGCTATCGCATATGAGTGATGGCATTGATGAGATAGTCGTCATTCCAGGCGCATTTCTTGATGCGGTGGC
>NZ_VFVQ01000035.1:0-39428 GCF_006442195.1 Mesorhizobium sp. B2-3-13 | reverse complement strand
GCCCGACACGACGGCCACCCGGTCGACGGCACCCGGCGGCGCAAAGCGTGGCCCAGCGTTGGCGATGCCCCTCGACGTGGCCCGTTGCTAGACTAGACGCCGATTACGACAGCTTGGCGATGATGCCTCGCAAAGCCTCGCCGAACTTGTGCACCTCCTCGACCGTGTTGTAGTGCACCAGCGAGGCGCGGATGGCGCCGCTGTCCATGCTGAGGTTAAGGCGCTTCATCAGCCGGGGCGCATACATGTGGCCGTCGCGGATGCCGATCTGCATGTCGGCCATTTCCTCGACGATCCGCTGTGGCGACAGCTTGCCGATGTTGAAGCAGAAGGTCGGCACGCGCTCGTTGATGCGGGCTTCGTCGGCAACGCCGTAGATGGTCGCGCCGCAATCCTTCAGCACGCCCATCATCTCGCGCGCCAGCACCAGCTCATAATCGCGGATGGCGCCCATGCCGGCGACGATGTTTTCGCGCCGCGAGCGGTTGTTGGAGGGCGCCAGATTGCGGCCGATCAGTTCCAGATACTGTACGGCGGCATCCATGCCCGACACGTTCTCATAGATGAAGGTGCCGGCCTCAACCTTGTAGGGCGGCTCGTCCGGAATGAAATCCTCGCGGAAGGTCGGCAAGCGTCTCAGCGTTTCGAAGCGGCCCCACAGGAAGCCCATATGCGGCGAAAAGTTCTTGTAGCCGGAGCAGACGAGATAGTCGCAGTCCCAGGCTTGCACGTCGATCAGTCCGTGCGGTCCGTAATGCACGCAGTCGAGAAACACTTCGCCGCCGGCGGCATGCGCGACTTTCGCGACGGATGCGACGTCCACGATCGAACCGATCGAGTGCGCCGTCACCGTGCAGGCGACAAGACGGGTGCGGTCGGAGACCAGCGGACGCAAATCGTCGACATGCAGATTTCCGTCCTCGCGCATGCGCCACCACTTGAACTTGGCGCCCGCGGATTCCAGCGCCAGCCAGGTGGCGATGTTGGCATCATGGTCCATGTCGGTGATGACGATCTCATCGCGCTCTTGCAGCATCTGGCCGATGCCGAGGCTGACCAGACGGATGAAGGAGGTGGCGTTCATGCCGAAGCAGATTTCCGCCGGGCTGTAGGCATTGATCAGCAAGGCGACGCTTGTCCGAGCGTCGGCGACCGACTGGTCGACGGTGACGCTGCGGCCATAGCGGCCGCCGCGCTGGACATTGTGCGAGACCAGGTGGTTGGTCACCGCGTCGAGCACGCTCTGCGGGATCTGCGCGCCGGCGGCATTGTCCATGAAAATGAAATCGCCGGCCCGCTGCAGGGCAGGAAACATGGCGCGGATGGTGTCGACGGGGAAGCCGCCGGTGGCCTGGGGATTGCTCAACAATATCTCCTGCGAAGTGCTTGTGGTGAGTGGCTAGAGCAATTCCAGGAAAAGTGCGTAGCGGTTTTCCGTCCGGAATTGCGTGAAAACAAAGAGTTGGAGCGGTTCGGGGATTCCAACAAACACTGAACCGCTCTAGCGGGCTTTCTCGTCCTTGAAGCGGGCTTCAAGGAGGCTGACGAGACGAACCATCGGCCAAAGAAAGATGAGGTAGACAAGGGCCGCGCCGATCAGCGGCGAGGGATTGGCGTAGAGCGACTGTGCGTTGGTCGCTTCCTTCAGCAGTTCCGGCAGGGCCACCGTGGATGCCAGCGAAGTGTCCTTGAACATCGAGACGCAGTTGCTGGTCATCGGCGGGATGACGACGCGCACCGCCTGCGGCAGCACCACCTTGCGCAAGGTCAAAAGGAACGGCAGGCCAAGCGCCTGCGACGCCTCGAACTGACCGCGCGGAATGCTCTCTATGCCGGACCGGAACACTTCGGCCGAATAGGCCGACATGATGATGGCGAACGCGGTCACCGCCGACGCCCAGGACGACAGGCGAATGCCGAGGAAAGGCAGCGCATAGTAGATCAGGATCAGCACGACGAGAACCGGCAAGGCGCGAAAGACGTCGGTGTAGCCGACCGCCAGCCAGCGCAGCGGTTTCGGCGCATAGAGCCGCAAAAGGCTGATCACCAGGCCGATGGGAATGCCGATGCCGATGCTGAGCAGGCCGAGCAGCAGCGTGTTCAGGAAGCCGCGCAGCAGCGCCGGCAGGCTCGACGCGATGACGTCGGCGTTGAAGAAAGTGTCGATCAGCGACATCAGGGCATTCCCGAACGGTGTTGCGTCATCTGACGCCAGGGCCCGCCCCGGAATATCAAGATCGGCTTTGCCGAACGGATGCTGGTCCCGGGAAGGCTATGCGTGAAAACGGGACGTGCCGACCCCTTTGTAGCCGGCACGCCTTTCGTCCTGTCGGCCGGCGCTCAGGCCTTGGGCAGCGGCATTTCCTTGACGGTCGAGGAATCGGCGGGGGCGTCGCTGCCGAACCACTTCTTGTGGATCGCGGCCAGCGTGCCGTCCTTCTTCATCGCCGTCAGCGCGTCGTTGAGCTTGCCGAGCAACGGATGATCCTTGGTCATCATCAGGCCGTACTGCTCGCCGGTCTTGATGCGCTGCTTGACCTTCAGGTCCTTCATCTTGGTGAAGGAATATTCCATGCCGGGAATGTCGCTGACGGCGGCGTCGACACGGCCGGCGCTGAGGTCGAGCAGCAGGTTCTGCTGCGTGTCATAGCCCTTCACATCGCTGAAGCCGTCGGCTTCCTGATGCGCCTTGACCCAGGTCTCGCCGGTCGAGCCCGAGAGCACGCCGACGATCTTGCCCTTGAGGTCCGCCTCGGTGTTGACCGCGCTGTCGGTCTTGGTGGCGATACCCATGTCGGAATCATAGTAGGGCTGGGTGAACGACTGCGACTTCAGCCGCTCCGGCGTGATCGTGATCGAGGAGATGGCGACGTCGATGCGCTTGGAGGTGGTCGCGGCGAACAGCGCCTGGAAGCCGAGATCGGCGATGTCGGTGGTCATGCCGACGCGCTTGGCCGCCTCGTTGACGATGTCGACCTCAAAACCCTCGAACGTGCCGCTCTCGTTCTTGTATTCGAAGGGCGGGTTGGTCGGGTAGGCGCCGACATTGAGCACATCGGCGGCATAGGCGGTTGCCGGTCCGGCGGCGATGCCGATTGCCGCGGCGAAAAGGATGAGATTGCGACGGTTGAGCTTCATTGGTGGTCCCTCTGGTTGTTGATCGGGCGGGCTGCCCCGCACGGTTTGTTGCCGTCCCGCCTCCCAGCGGGGCGTCAATTCATGGTGGCGACCATGCGCTCGAGCGCGGACGCGATCTGATCGCGATCGCATGCGTGTTCACGCGCGCGGCAAGGTTGGCGATGGTTTCGGTGTGCGGGTTCCTGGGCGCACGCATCGCAAGCGTAGCGCGCGCTGGACGATGACTGGGGCAGCACAAACGACAAGGATTGAAACCCCTCCTACCCGGAGCAGAATGACGAATTGCCCGGAAACCCTCCAGCCCTGCGGCCGCCATCGATCTTGAATGCTTATCCAAAGTGCCGCGCTTTTCAAGGCAAAAGTTTTAAGCTTAAAAAAGTTGCTCGGCTGCTGCTCGGCTAGGCGCTAGCGCGGGTCTTCCCGCGCCAGTTCGGCCCGGGCGGCGGCATGATTGGCCGCGGCGCCCGCACCGAGAAACATCGTGTCGCTGGCCAGCACGAAAAAGCTGGCGCCGACGGCTGCCCATTGGCCGACGGTCTGTGGGCTGGCGCAAAATATGCCGGAGGTCTTGTCGTGCGCGATCGTCACGCCGATGATCCTGCGGATCGCGTTCGTGAGCTTGTCGGCGCCCTTCGGTCCGATCGCATCGATCGACACGGAGAGATCGCCGGGGCCGACGAAGACCACGTCGACGCCCTCCACCGCGGCGATCGCGTCGATGTTGGCCAACCCTTCGACCGTTTCGACCTGGATCGCGACGACGGTCCGCTCATTGGCGCCAGCCAGGTATTCGGGAATGCGGTAACCATAGCCGGCCGCGCGGCCGGGTCCGACACCGCGCTCGCCTCGTGGCGGATAGCGCGACGCTTTCACCGCCATTGCCGCCTGTGCCGGTGTCGAGACGCGTGGCACCAGCACACCTTGCGCGCCGCTGTCCAATGCCGCCTGGATGGCTTCGGGCGCATGGCCGGGAACGCGCACCATCGCCGGCACGCGATGCACATCGGCGGCACGCACCATGCTCTCGATCATGTCGCGCGAGATTTGGGCATGCTCCCAGTCAATGCAGAGGAAGTCGAGGCCGGACAACGCCATCACCTCGACTGCGACGGGGTGAGGAATGGCGGCGAAGGAGCCGACGAGACTGCTCTTGCCGATGCATTTCTGGCGGAACTCGCTCATGCCTATCCCTTTTCTCATCCCGCCAAATTCATATCGGCAAACCAGTGCCAGGCGAAGCTATTTCATGCTTGAAATATTTTCGCGGAGCCGTAGCGTGCGATCTTCGCCGGGAGGTCGCGACATGAACAAAGCACATCCGTTGCACGGCTCCAACAAACTGAAGCTTGGCGTCTTCTCGACCAACGCCGATGGCGGCCTTGCCATATCGGACGTGCCGGAACGCTGGACGGCTAGCTGGCAGGACAATCTGACCGCAGCACAGATCGCCGACCGCGCCGGGCTGGAGTTCCTGCTGCCGATCGCCCGCTGGCGCGGCTTTGGCGGCCGCAACAAGGTGCGCGAGCGGTCGTTCGAGACCTTCACCTGGGCGGCGGCGCTCAGCATGGCCACCGACCGCATCGGCCTGTTCATGACCGTGCATGTGCCGCTGGTGCACCCGCTCTATGCCGCCAAGGCGCTGGCGACGGTCGACCACATCAGCCAGGGCCGTGCCGGCCTCAACATCGTCTGCGGCTGGAACCCGAAGGAATTCGGCATGTTCGGCACGCCGCTGGTCGAGAAGGGTTACGACCAGGCGGCCGAATGGATCGAGATTCTGGAGAAGCTCTACGCATCGGCGGAGCCGCTCGACTACGAAGGGATCTATTATCACCTCAAGGAGGCGGTCAGCCGGCCGGCCAGCCTGCAGGTTCCGCGCCCGGTGACCATGAACGCCGCTTTCGGCGGCCCGGGCCGCGATTTCGCCGCCGCCAGATGCGATTATCTGTTCACGACCTTTTCCGAGATGGGCGATGCCGGCAAGCATGTCGCCGACATCGGCGAACGGGCCGACAAGGTTGGCCGGGAGGTCGGCGTCTACACCGTGGCCCATGTCGTCTGCCGCCCGACCATGGAAGAGGCGCAGGCCTACTACACACGCTATGCAGTCGATCTGGCTGACCACGAGGCAGTCGATGCGCATATGGCCGGCAAGAAGGAATTCTCGCAATCGCACGACCCGCATGCCTATGAGCGCTATCGCCAGCGTTTCGCCGGCGGCGCCGGCACCTATCCGCTGGTTGGAACGTCGCAGACGATTGCCGCCGAGATGGCCGCCATTGCCGCGCACGGCTATCAGGGCATTGCGCTATCCTTCGTCAACTACACCAGGGAATTGCCCTATTTTTGCGACCACGTGCTGCCGTTGCTGAGGCAGGCTGGGCTTCGCGAATAAAATATTCCGGAGAGACGAATTCTTTATTCCGGAACGACGGCGGTCGCCTGGATCTCCACCTTGGCGCGGTCCTCCACCAGCGCCACCACCTGCATGGCGGCCATCGCCGGAAAATGCCGGCCGATCACCTCGCGATAAGCCTCGCCGATCCCCTTGAGGTTACCGAGATATTCGGCCTTGTCGGTGAAATACCAGGTCATCGAGGTGATGTGCCGTGGCTCCGCGCCGGCCTCGGCCAGCACCGCGACGATGTTCTGGAGCGTCTGCCGCACCTGGCCGGCGAAATCGTCGGTCTCGAACTGGCATTGCCCGTTCCAGCCGACCTGTCCGCCGACGAAGACGAGCCTGCCGCGCGCCGCCACGCCGTTGGCGTAGCCGACCGGTTTTGCCCAGCCTTCCGGCTGCAGGATCTCGTGCATGTCGTCTCTCCGCCTGTCCAATATCGGGTCCGCAATATCCGCGTCTCAAAACAATCCATCAACGCGACCTGTTCAGGCCGCGCCCATCACTTGCCGCGCGATCACCACCTTCTGCACGTCCGATGCGCCCTCATAGATGCGCAGCGCGCGGATTTCGCGGTACAGGCTCTCGACGATGTGGCCTTTGCGGACACCGTCGCCGCCATGCAGTTGCACCGCTTTGTCGATCACCTCCTGCGCCTTGTCGGTGGCGAACAGCTTGGCCATCGCCGCCTCGCGCGTCACCCGCGCCGCACCCATGTCCTTGGTCCAGGCGGCGCGATAGACCAGAAGGGCCGCCGCATCGACGTCGAGCGCCATGTCGGCGATATGGCCCTGCACCATCTGCAACTCGGCCATCGGTGCGCCAAACAATTTGCGCTCGGCCACGCGCTTGATGCTTTCATCGAGCGCGCGGCGGGCAAAGCCGAGCGCTGCCGCGCCGACCGTCGAGCGGAACACGTCGAGCACCGACATGGCGATGCGGAAGCCGTCGCCCGGCTTGCCGATCAGCGCCGAGGCAGGCAGCCGGACCTGGTCGAACGAAAGCCGCGCCAGCGGATGCGGCGCGATCACTTCCAGCCGTTCGGCAATACCGAGGCCCATGGCGTCGCCCGGCACCAGGAAGGCGGAAAGCCCCTTGGCACCCGGTGCCTCTCCGGTGCGGGCAAAGACGACATAGAGGTCGGCGATGCCGCCATTGGAGATCCAGGTCTTCTCGCCGGTGAGAACGTAGCTGTCGCCGTCGCGTGTCGCCGTCATTTCGGTGTTGGCGACATCCGAGCCGGAGCGCGGCTCCGACAGCGCGAAGGCGGAGATCGCCTTGCCGGCGCGGGTCTTCGAAAGCCATTGCTGCTGGTCCGGCGTCCCGAACAGGCTGAGTGCACCGGTGCCCAGCCCCTGCATGGCAAAGGCGAAGTCGGCCAACCCATCGTGGCGAGCCAGCGTCTCGCGCGTGATGCACAAGGTGCGTACGTCGAGCGGTCCAGGATTGTCGGTATCGAGCGCCGTCGGCTTCAGCCAGCCATCCTTGCCGAGCTTCGCCACCAGCTCGCGGCAGGCGGCGTCGACGTCATGATGATCGACGGGAAGGTTTTTGGCGCACCAGGTGTCGAGTTGTTCAGCCAGTTGGCGATGGCGGCCTTCGAAGAAGGGCCAGTTGAGGAAGGAGCGGTCAGGCATTTGGGCCTCCGCGGTACTTCAAGACCTGCGCTCTACGGCGCCCCCCTCTGTCCTGCCGGACTGTCCGGCAGGACAGAGGGGGGCGCTGTCCCGCCCACGTCTCTAACAATCCACCCATCCTCAATTCCCCTCGAACACCGGCTTTTCCTTGGCCACGAAAGCCAGGTACGCCCGTTCGAAATCGCGCGTCTGCATGCAGATCGCCTGCGCCTGCGCTTCCGCCTCGATCGCCTGGTCGAGGCCCATCGACCATTCCTGGTTGAGCTGCGTCTTGGTGATGCCGTGGGCGAAGGTCGGGCCGGAGACGATGCGGGCCGCCATCTCCAGCGCGTCGGCCTCCAGAGCCGCGGCATCGACCAGCCTGTTGTAGAACCCCCAGCGCTCGCCTTCCGTAGCCGTCATGGTTCGGCCGGTGTAAAGCAGTTCGGCGGCGCGGCCCTGGCCGATGATGCGCGGCAGGATCGCGCAGGCGCCCATGTCGCAGCCGGCAAGGCCGACACGTGTGAACAGGAAGGCGGTCTTGGCTTCCGGCGTGGCGATGCGGATGTCGGCGCTCATGGCGATGATGGCGCCGGCGCCGACCGCCACGCCGTCGACAGCCGCGATGATCGGCTTGCCGCAGTTGAGCATTGCCTTGACGAAATCGCCGGTCATGCGGGTAAAGGCCAAGAGCTGCTTCATGTCCATCTTGACCAGCGGACCGATGATGTCGTGGACATCGCCGCCGGAGCAGAAATTGCCGCCATTGGAGAGGAACACCACAGCGTCGACGTCCTCGGCATAGACGAGATCGCGGAACGTGTCGCGCAGCTCGGCATAGCTATCGAAGGTCAGCGGGTTCTTGCGCTCCGGCCGGTCGAGCCGGACCCTGGCGATCCGGCCCTCGACTTCCCACAGGAAATGCTTCGGCTTGAGGCCGGCCATTGCAGTCATTCGCGTCCCTCCCAGTTGCTGCGGAACGAGGTCAGCATGCCGGTCAGCCGGTGCGCATCCTCCTCGCTGACCTTGCCCAGCAATTCGCCGATCCAGCCCTCATGCGCCGCGGCGATGGTGGCAAAGGACTTCGTGCCTTCCTCGGTCAACCGCACCATCGAGGTACGGCGGTCGCCATTGCGGCGGGCCCGGGCGACAAGTCCTTCCGACACCAGCCGGTCGACAATGCCGGTGACATTGCCGTTGGACACCAGCAGGAAGCGCGACAGGTCGCTCATCAGCATGCCTTCCGGCGCCCGATAAAGCGCTGCCATCACGTCGAAACGCGGCAGCGTCGTGTCGAATTCCTTCTTCAGGCGCTCGCGCAATTCGGCCTCGATCGTGCGTGAAGCCCGCAGCAGCCTTATCCAAAGACGCAACCGGTCCTTGCCGGGACCCGATGGCACGGGCAGGGGGCCGGCTACCATGTCTCGCCTCCCGAGATCGAAATCGCCTGTCCGGTGATCGACGCCGCCGCGTCGCCGCACAACCACAGCACTGCTTCGGCAATCTCTTGCGGCTGGATGAAGCGGCCTTGCGGGTTGGTCGAGACGAGGCTGGCTCGCCCCTCGCCAGCCGAGCGGCCGGTCTTTTCGATGATGCGCTGGATGGACTCCTCCAACATGTCGGTCTCGACGAAGCCCGGACACACCGCATTGACGGCGACGCCGGATTTCGCCGTCTCGGCCGCCAGCGCCCGCATCAGCCCGACGACGCCATGTTTGGCCGCCACATAAGGCGCGACATAGGCGTAGCCTTTCAATCCAGCGGTCGAGGCGATGAAGACGATGCGACCTGCCTTGCGCGCGGCCATGCCGGCCAGCGCCGGCCTCACCGTCAGGAACGCCCCGGTCAGATTGACGTCGAGCGTTCGCTGCCAGTCGGCCAGGGCGATCTTGTGCGCCGGCGTGCTGCCGGCCATGCCGGCACTGGCAACGACGATGTCGAACGGTCCGCGCGCGGCCTCCGCCATCTCGTAAAGCGCCGCCATCGCCGCCTCACTGGTGACATCTGCGACGATGCCATGGATGCGGCCGTTTTCGCCGGCAACCTTGGTGAGCTCAGCTTCGCGGCGCCCGCAAATGGTCACGTCGATACCAGCTGCGGCCAAAGTGAGCGCGATGGCCCGGCCGACGCCGGATCCGCCGCCGGTGACCAGCGCGTGCTTGCCGGGAATCGTTGTCGCGGCCGTCATACTTTCAGCCCCGCAGCGGCGTCACGCTCGGCCAGCCGGTAGAGCTGATCGCGCCCGGGCAGATAGGGATCCGGCCATTTGACGCCACGGTCGCCGAGCGTCACCGCCGCATGCAGCATCCAGTAGGGATCGGCGAGATGCGGCCGTGCCAGCGCCACCAGATCGGCGCGGCCGGCCATCAGGATCGAATTGACATGGTCGGGCTCGTAGATGTTGCCGACCGCCATCGTCGCCATGCCGACTTCGTTGCGGATACGGTCGGAAAACGGCGTCTGGAACATGCGTCCATAGACCGGCTTGGCGGCAACCGACGTCTGGCCGGCCGAGACGTCGCATATATCGACGCCTGCCTCATACAGCATCCGCGCGATCTCGACGGCGTCTGCCGGCGTCACGCCTTCGATGCCGACCCAGTCATTGGCCGAAATGCGCATCGAGATCGGTTTTTCCGCCGGCCAGGCGGCGCGCACCGCGTGGAAGATTTCCAGGGGATAGCGCATGCGGTTCTCCAGTGAGCCGCCATAGGCGTCAGTGCGCTGGTTGGTGACCGGCGTAATGAACGACGACAGGAGATAGCCATGCGCGGCGTGGATCTCGAGCATGTCGAAGCCGCAGCGATCGGCCATTTCGGCCGAGGCCACGAATTGATCGCGCACCAAATCCATGTCGGCGCGGTCCATCGCCTTCGGCACCTGATTCTCAGGCGACCACGCAACGGCCGATGCCGCCATGATAGGCCAGTTGCCCGAGGCCAGCGGCACGTCGGTGCCTTCCCAGCCGACACGGGTCGAACCCTTGGCGCCGGAATGGCCGATCTGGGCGCATATTCTGGCTTCGGTTTCGGTATGGACGAAGTCGACCAGTCGCCTCCACGCCACCTCATGTTCGGGCGCATAGAAGCCAGGACAGCCGGGCGTGATGCGTCCTTCCGGGCTGACACAGGTCATCTCGATATAGACGAGTCCCGCACCGCCCTTGGCGCGTTCGGCATAGTGGGTGAAATGCCAGTCGGTCGGGCGGCCGTCGACGGCCTTGTACTGCGCCATCGGCGAGACGACGACGCGGTTGTTGAGGACCATGTCGCGCAGCTTGAAGGGCGCGAACATCGGCGCCCGGCGCAGCCTGTTGCCGCCGGCACCGGCCTGCCGCTGGAACCATTCTTCCGCGCCGCCTAGCCACTCGGCATCGCGCAACCGCAGATTCTCGTGGCTGATGCGTTGCGAACGGGTCAAAAGCGAATAGTTGAACTGCACCGGATCGAGGCCGAGATAGCGCTCGACCTCTTCGAACCATTCCAGAGAATTGCGCGCCGCCGACTGCAGCTTCAGCACTTCGGTGCGGCGGGCGTCCTCATATTTGCGGAAGGCGGCCTCGAGGTCCGGCTCGGTCTCGACATAGTCGGCCAGCGCCACCGCACTCTCCAAGGCGAGTTTGGTGCCGGAGCCGATCGAGAAATGCGCCGAGGCCGCGGCGTCGCCCATCAGCGCCAGATTCTTGTAGGACCAGCGCTCGCAAAGCACGCGCGGGAAATTGATCCAGGCCGAGCCCCTGATGTGGTTGGCGTTGGTCATCAGCGCGTGGCCGCCAAGATGTTTGGCAAAGATGCGCTCGCACACCGCGATGGACTCCTGCTGCGACATCGCGCCGAAGCCGAAGGCGGCCCAGGTCTGCTCGCTGCACTCGACGATGAAGGTCGCGGTATCGCTGTCGAACTGGTAGGCGTGCGCCCACACCCAGCCATGCTCGGTCTTCTCGAAGATGAAGGTGAAGGCGTCGTCGAATTTCTGGTTGGTGCCGAGCCAGACGAACTTGCATTTGCGCGTGTCGATGTCGGGCTTGAAGATATCGATGAAGCTGTTGCGCGCCCTGGAGTTCAACCCGTCGGCGGCGACGACCAGGTCATGCGTCTCCATATAGGGTTTTGGGTCGGCGATGTCGGTTTCGAACATCAGCTTGACGCCGAGTTCGCGGGCGCGGCGCTGCAGCAGGATCAACAGCCGCTTGCGGCCGATGCCGCAGAAGCCGTGGCCCGACGAGACCGTGCGCACGCCGTCATGAATGACGGCGATGTCATCCCAATAGGCAAAATGCTTCTTGATCCAAACGGCGCTGACCGGATCATTCTCAGCAAGATTATCGAGCGTCTCGGCCGACAGCACGACGCCCCAGCCGAACGTGTCGTCGGCCCGATTGCGCTCGAAAACCGTCACGTCGTGCGCAGCGTCCCTCAGCTTCATCGAAATGGCAAAGTAGAGGCCGGCCGGTCCGCCGCCGAGAACCGCAACCTTCATACGTGCGATCTCCTCTTCGCTTGCTGTGCCTCAGTATCGCGCCGGAGGTAAGATATTTCAAGCTTAAAGTTTTTATGTCGAAATGATTATGCGGCCTGGGTGGCGCGCTTGCCGTGACGTCCTGCAAGCGCGCCGCGAGAGATCATTTCTCCGGATTCTTCGGACTCCACAGCACGGTCTCAGCCGTCTTCTCATAAAGCCATGCCAGAGGATAACTGACCGCTTCCAATTGCAGGCCCAAGGTGCCTGGAAATAGAGGATGGTCTGGCCAGCGGCGGCCCCATCCTTGTCTTGACGCTCTTGCCATCGAGATAGGCTTTCGCGGCGGCGACATCATCGACATAGAAGGCGATGTGGAAGCCGCCAATGTCGCTGTTTTTCGGTGTCAGATCCTTCTGGTCGGGCGCGGTATATTTGAACAGCTCGATGTTCGATCCATAGCCGCAACGCACCATGGTGACCTGCTCGATGACAGCCTTCGGATCGACGCCGAGCAGGTCCTGCATGAAGGTGCCCTTGTTGTCGGCGAACGGCCCAAACGACATCGCCTTCTTGCAGCCGACGACCTCGGTGAAGAAGTCGACCGCCTGCTTCATGTCGGGAACCGTGACGCCGGTATGGTCGTGGCCGCGCATGCCAGGGATCGAATCCGCCGAGGCCATGCCGGCAGTGCCCGAGATAGCAGCAGCAAGCGTTGCAATTGCGATTGTGGTCTTCATGTCAGTCCTCCTCCATTTGGCGGGACTTGATCCTTTTCCAGTCGCAAGTCCGAGGCCCGCTTCTCGGCATGCGTTCGCCGTCATATCGGCGCCTTGCCTGTGGAAGGGATGTCCAGCCAGCCCGCATCGATTTCCGGCAGCGGAATGGCTGCGATGAGATCGCGCGTGTAGGCCTGCCGCGGCTTGTCGAACAAGGCGTCGGTGGCGCTCGCCTCGACGATGCTGCCCTCGCGCATGACGATCACCTGTTGGCAAAGCCGCCGGATTACCGACAGATCGTGGCTGATGAAGGCGACCGTCAGGCCCATCTCCGCGGCAAGCTTCTCCAGCAAGGTGAGGATCTGCGCCTGCGTCGAGACGTCGAGCCCGGAGACGATCTCGTCGGCGAGCACGAATTTCGGCGACAGCGCCAGCGCGCGCGCAATGCCGACGCGCTGGCGCTGGCCGCCTGACAGTTCGTGGCGATAGCGGCTGGCGAAGCTTTGCGGCAGGCCGACGCGTTGCAGTGCCTCCGCGACGCGCGCTTTCAGATTGTCGCCAAGCCCGTTCTGACGGAGCGGTGCGGCGATGATGCTGGCGATGGTGCGGCGCGGGTTGAGCGACGACATCGGATCCTGGAAGATCATCTGCAGGTCGCGGCGCAGTGGCCGCAGTGCCGCTTCCGGCAGATGGGTGATGTCACGGCCCTCGAAACGGATGCTGCCGGCGCTCGGTTCCAGCAGCCGCACCAGCGCGCGGCCGAGCGTCGATTTGCCGGACCCGGATTCGCCGACTATGCCGGTCACCGAGCCGCTGGGCAGGTCGAAATCCAGGCCTTTCAGAATCTCGGCCAACGGTGCGCGGCCGATCAGCGGCTTGCGCGTCATGTCGGGCAGCGCGACCTTCAGCCCGCGCACGGAAAACAGCGGCTCAGCCATGCGGGCGCCTCCAGGCCTGATCGGCGGAAGCGATTTCGGCGGCGAGACCGGCCAGCACCGTCTCGTCCACCGGTTTCAGTGAAGCGAAGGGATCGGTGTAGCGCGGCGTCGCGGCCATCAGCGCGCGCGTGTAGGGGTGCCGAGGTGCCGCGAAGAGATCAGTGGTTTCGGCTTCCTCCACCACCTTGCCGGCATAAAGAACCGACACTTTCTGGCTGATCTTGGCGACGACGCCGAGATCATGGGTGACGAACAGGATCGCGGTGCCGTGCTCGCGCTGCAACGCGACGATCAGCCGAAGGATCTGCTTCTGCACGGTAACGTCGAGCGCCGTGGTCGGCTCGTCGGCGACGATCAGCCGTGGCTCGGCGGCGAAGGTGGCGGCAATCAGCACGCGTTGGCGCATGCCACCGGACAGTTCGTGCGGATAAGTCTTCAGCACGCGGTCGGGGTCGCGGATCTGCACCTCGTCCAGCAATTGCCGGATACGCCGATCGGCCTTGTCGCCGCTCCAGCCGAGGATGCGCACCAGCCGGTCGGTCATCTGCGGGCCGATGCGGCGCGAGGGGTTGAGCGCGGTCAGCGGATCCTGCGGGATCAGCGCCGTGCGCGCGCCGATCAGCGTGCGCCGCGCCTTGGGCTGGAGTTTGCCGAGGTCTTCGCCCTCGAGCCGTATATCGCCTTCGACGATGCGCACGCTCGATGGCAAGACGCCGAGCACCGCCTTGCCGATCATCGTCTTGCCGGCGCCGCTTTCGCCGACGAGCGCGCGCACCTCGCCGGGTTGCACGGAAAGCGAAACAGAACGCAGCACGCGCTGGCCGTTGGCCAGCACGGCGCTCAGATTGGCGATGTCGAGACAGGCGCTCATCGCAGCACCGGATCGAAACGGGTCTTCAGAGCTTCGCCGAACTGGCTGAAAGACAGCACGGTGAGGATCAGCGTGATCAGCGGGAAAACCAGCACCCACCATGCCTGATGGATCGAGAGACGGCCCTCGGCGATGATGCCGCCCCAGGTCGGATCGTCGGTCGAGATCGACAGATTGACGAAGGACAGGATCGCCTCGACGATAACGGCGATACCCATTTCAAGCGACAGCAGCGCCACGATCGACGGCACCACATTGGGCAACACCTCGCGCAGCATGATGCCGATGCGGCCGTAGCCGGCGATGCGGGCATTCTCGACATAGTCCATGCGCGACTGGCCCATGGCTTCGGCGCGGATCACGCGGCAGAAGCGCGTCCAGTCGATGATCGCGATGGCGAGAATGACGGAGCTTAAGCCGGTGCCCAGCACGGCGACTAGGAGGATAGCGAACAGCACCGGCGGGAAGGCCATCCAGACGTCGACGATGCGCGAGATGATACGATCCGCCCAGCCGCCGAAATAGCCAGCGATCAGCCCAAGCATTGAGCCGACGACGCAGGCGGCGATGGCCGCCGCGAAAGCAACGATGAAGGCGATGCGGCCACCAAAAATCAGGCGCGAGAGCAGGTCGCGGCCGAGGCTGTCGGTGCCGAGCCAATAGCCGGGCTCGGCACCATCGAGCCAGAACGGCGGCAACCGCTCCAGCATCAGGTCCTGCGCCAGCGGATCCTGCGGCGCGACCAGCGGGGCGAAGATCGCTGCCAGCAGCGCCAGCAGCAGCCAGCCTCCCGCCAGCCATAGCTTTACGCCTGCGCCATGTCGCGAGATGCGTGCCTCATCCATGGCGCAGCCTCGGATTGAGCAGCGCATACATCATGTCGACGGCAAGGTTGATCAGCACGAACAGCAGCGCGAAGACCAGCACGATGCCCTGGATCAGCGGCAGGTCGCGGTTGATGACGGCATCGATGGCCATGTTGCCGAGCCCCTCATAGGAGAACAGCCGTTCGACGATGACGGTGCCGCCGATGAGGAAGGTGAATTGTACGCCGACCAGGGTCAGCGTCGGCAGGGCGGCGTTCTTCAGCGCCTCGCGCAGGATGACCTGCGTTTCCGAAAACCCTTTGACCCGCGCCAGCACCACATAGTCGAGGTCGAGCACTTCCTTCAGCGACTGTTTCAACAGCTGCGAGATGATTGCCGCCAGCGGCAGCGCCAGGGCAATCGCCGGCATCAGCATGTGCTTCAAGAGATCCCAGGTGAGGTCGAAGCGCAGCCGCAGCAGGCTCTCGAACAAATAGAACTGGGAGACGAAGGGCAGGTCGAGTTGCGGCGACACGCGGCCCGAAATGTCGAAGATCGGCACCAGCACGCCGAACAGCAGGATCAGCACCAGGCCCCAGAGGAAATCGGGAATGGAAAGCGCTGCACCGCTGGCGATGTCGATGCCGGCTTCGACCGCCCTACCGCGTTCGCGGGCGCCGAGTATCGCCGTCGTGCCGCCGATCGCCACCGCCATGATAAGCGCGACGATGGCAAGCTCAAGCGTCGCCGGCAGCCGGTTGAAGACGAGGCCGAGCACATCTTGCCGCAGCGAGATCGAGGTGCCGAAATCGCCCCTGGCGACACCGGACAGCCAGATGAAGAATTGTTGCACGATCGTCTTGTCGAGCCCGTACAGCGCCCGCAGCCGGGCGATGTCGTCATTGGTGGCGCCCGGCGGTAGCATCATGGCAATCGGATCGCCGGGTGCTACGCGGATGACCACGAATACGACGACGGCCACGCCGAACAGCGTGATCAGCATCGTCGCAAGACGGATCAGGAATCGTTGCAGGAGCATTCTGGCGTTGGCCTAGCGTGTTCTAACGAGCAGCCCCTCATCCGGACGCCTCGCGGCCACCTTCTCTCCGAGGGGGGAAGGTGGCCCGAAGGGCCGGATGAGAGGGCCTGCGCAAGTTGCACGCCGTCTTGCGACGGCGTGCCTTGTCGTCTGTCTCAGGCCGGCGTCATCAGCGCCGGCAGCAGCGCGCCTGAAATATGCTGCACCACGTTGACGCCCTTGGCATGCACGATCGGCTGCGCGTACTGCATCAGCGGCAGCACATAAGCCTGCTCGGCGATGTATTTGTCGACCGTCTTCCAGCCGGCGATGCGCTTGGCTTCGTCCTTCTCTCCCCACAGCGGGTTGATCATGTCGATCAGGTCCTGGCTGTCCCAGACCGAATGCGGGCTCGGTCCATACATGGCAAAGCCGGTCGAGGTGGTCGGATCGCCGATGGCGTTGCCCCAGTTGTAGAAGGCCGCGGGCGCGAGCTTGTCGGCGGCGCGCAGCTCGTAGTGCTTGGCAATCTCGTAGACCTCGATCGTCGCCTCGATGCCGACCTTGCGCCACATGCCGACGATCGCCTGGATCATCTCATAATCCTTGGGCTTGAAGCCCTTGGTCGTCTGGATGGTGAACTTGACCGGCTTTTCCGGCGAATAGCCTGAGGCGGCCAGCAGTTCCTTGGCCTTTTCCGGATTGTGCTCCACCTTGATCGAGGCATCGAAGGCCGCGTATTCCGGCGTTTCCAGCGTAGCGATCGGCTGGCCATAGCCGCGCAGCAGCCGCTTGACCAGAAGCTCCTTGTCCACCGCCATGACGGCTGCCTGGCGCACGTTCTTGTCGAGCATGGCTTCGATGTCGTTGAAGAAGATCATGCCGATATCGGAAACATTCTTGATCGAGCCGGCGAGCCCCTCCTTGGCGATCAGCCGGTCATACTCCTCGTAGGGGATTTCGAGCGTCACCTGCGAGGAGCCGGATTCAATCTCTGCCACGCGGCTCGCCGCATCGGTGACGAACTTGATCGTCACATTCTCGAAGGCCGGCTTGCCGCCCCAGTAGTTGGGATTGGCTTTCAACCGCAGGAAGGCGTTGCGCTCGAATTTTTCGACCATGTAGGGGCCGGTACCGATCGGCGCCTTCTCGAAACCTTCGGCGCCGACCTTCTCGTAATAGGCCTTCGGCATGATGTAGCCGGTCAGGAACGACATCCATTTGAAATAGACCGGGTCGAACTGGACGACGTCGCCTGATATCTTGTTGCCGTCGATCTTGAAATTGCTGACGTTCTTCCAGACGAACTGGATCGGGTTCCCGGTCTTCTCGTCGCCCGCCCGCTGCAGCGACCAGACCACGTCTTCCGGTGTGAACGGCGAGCCGTCATGCCATTTCACGCCTTCGCGCACTGTCATCATGATCTTGGTGCGGTCCTCGTTCCAGCCCCATTCCGTCAAAAGGCCAGGCGCGAAGGACAGGTCAGGCTTCTGCGGGATGAACTGGTCGAACACCGACTGGTAGAGGCCCTGGATGGTCGGGTTGACGGCCGACGGTCCGGTGGTCGGATCCCAGGACGGCAGGTTGACGTTGTAGGCGATGGTCAGTTCGCCGGCGGCAGCCCGGGCGATCTTCGGCAGGCCGACGGCGGCCACGCCAAGTGCCGCGGCACTGTATCCCAGCAATTCGCGTCTGTTGATTGTCATGGTCGTTCCCCTTGTTGGTTATTGTCGTTGCGCAGCTTCGTCCGGTCATTGGTTCGGCTTCGTCGGCAGCAGCGCCTTGCCTCTCGTCGCCTTCATGAAATCGTCTGGCCTACCTCCCGCCAAGCTGTTGCGCGAGCATGAAGCCCGAGGCGGCACCCGTGCCGGCACCGGGCCATGTCGCGGCGCCGGTGAGATGCAGATTGGTCACCGGCGTGTTCCAGCCGGCATGGCCGCGCGCCGGACGGAACAGGAAATTCTGCGCCAGATGGTGGCTGCCGCAGAGCTGGTCTCCACCGACGAGGTTCGGGTTCTCGCGCTCGAGATCGATGGGCGAAAACACCGCGCGATCGAGGATTTTTGCGCGCAGGCCGGGCGCGTAGGTTTCGATGATGTCGAGCACGCGGTCAGCGTAGGCCTCCTTGACCTCGTCCCAATGTGCCGGCGCGATCTTGGCCGAGGCGTCGCCCGCGATTTCGGCGGGCAGCATGCGCACCTGCACCCACAGAACATGTTTGCCTTCAGGTGCCCGGGAAGGGTCGACCGCCGTCGGCTGGCCGACGACCAGCACCGGTTCGTCAGGCAACATGCCTGCCACCACCTGTTGATAGGTGCGCGACATCTGGTCGAGCGACGGCGCCAGATGCACATAGGCGAACTGGCGCAACTCTGCCCCGGCGCGCCAGTCCGGCAGATCGTCCAGCGCCAGGTGGATCATCATCGTGCCCGGCGCATGCCGAAACTTCTGCATCGCCATGTCGAAGCCGGTGTCGCCGGAACCGCCGGGCAGCAGCTTGCCGGACAGCGCCTTGGGCGCCACGCCTGCAATCACCGCCCTGGTGGCCGTATGCGTCTCGCCGGAAGCAAGCCGCACACCTGTCGCCTTGCCGCCGGAGACCGTGATCTCGGCCACCTCGGCGCTGGCAATGATCCTGCCGCCGGCGGATGTCACCATGCCGGCCAGCGCCCGGATGATCGTATCGGCGCCGCCCTTGCCCAGCACCATGCCAAAACTCTGGTTGACCATCGATTCCAGATAGGGAAACACGGCACCGCCGGCGATGTCTGGCGCGAAGTCGAGATGCATGCCCCAGGTGGCGAGCGTCGCCCTGATGTGTGGAGATTCGAAATTTTCCTCCAGCCAGACACGCGGCGACGACAGCAGCAGCCGGCCGGTGTCGAGCGCGCCGGAAACACCTTTTTTGCGCCACAGCTTCCAGGCGGTACTTGCAAGCGCCCGGGCGCTCATCGGCGAGCCCAGCAGCTTGAACAAATGCTCGGCCTCGGCCGGGAAGGCGGCAACCAGCCTGCGCCATGTCGCGGCATCGGCAGCCGAAAAGGCAGCCATGCGGCCGGCGGTCTTTTCCAGATCGTTGCTGACGCCGAACCAGCGCCCATCCGGAAAGGCGCTGGCGAAACAGTCGGCGACCGGGGCGAATTCCAACCCCTGCGCTTTCAATTCATTTGCATATTTCCGGTGGAACGCCGAGCCGGCGAACAGGCTCAGATTCATCGCGCCGAAATCGTGGCGGAAGCCTGGGAGGGTGAACTCGCGAGTCTGGACGGCGCCGCCGATTGTTGCGCCGCATTCGAAAACCCCGGTTTTCCAGCCCTTGAGCGCCAGATGCGCGGCGCATGCCAGAGTGTTGTGGCCCGCCCCGACAAAGATGGCGTCGAACTCGCTCACGCCCCGTTCCCATTTCCTTTATGCTTAAAGATAATTGCAGATGCATATGTTTTCGTCTAGTAGGATATTAAGGGCCGAGACGAGCCTTGATCATGTCAGCCAAGAGGGAACAGAGACCATGGACAGCCAAAAACTCCTCGGCGAAGTCGCCGCCCAGCTTCTTTCCGGCGCCATCAAGGTGGTCGACCTGACGGCGCCGCTCGGGCCGGACACACCGCTGATCAAGCTGCCGCCGGAACTTGCCGTCGACACGCCGAAGGTCGAGATTCATTCGATCTCCCGCTATGACAAGAACGGTCCATGGTGGGCGTGGAACTGGCTGAAGCTTGGCGAGCATTCCGGCACGCATTTCGACGCCCCGCAGCATTGGATCTCCGGCAAGGATTATCCGGACGGCGCCACCGACACCATTCCGGCGCAGAATTTCATCGGTCCGGTCAATGTCATCGACTGTTCGAAGGAGGCCGCCGCCGACCACGATTTCCTGCTCACCGTCGACCACATCAAGGCCTGGGAAGCCAGGCATGGCGCGATCAACGCCGGCGAGTGGGTGGTGATGCGCACCGACTGGTACAAGCGCAACGGCTCGGAAGCCGAATTCCTCAATGCCAACGAAACCGGCCCGCACACGCCCGGCCCGACGGCGGAAGCCATCCAGTTCCTGATCAGCAAGGACATCAAGGGCTGGGGCTCGGAGACCATCGGCACCGATGCCGGCAAGGCCGGCGGCATGGAGCCGCCATTCCCGGCGCATACGCTGATGCACAAGGCCAACCGCTACGGCCTCGCCAGCCTCTGCAATCTCGACCAACTGCCGCCGAAAGGCTCGATCCTGATCGCGGCCCCGCTCAAGATCGAGCACGGCACCGGCAGCCCGATCCGCGCACTGGCGCTGGTGGCGGGCAAATAGGGCGAGGGCGGTCTTCGGGAGAAGATCATGGTTGCAGGTGATGGTGTAGTGACAAAGGGAACAAAGGGAGAGCGCCGGCCGCGTGGCGCTGGCGCTCTACGGCGCCCCCCTCTGTCCTGCCGGACAGTCCGGCAGGACAGAGGGGGGCGCGAAGGAAAGCAACCTCGCGCACTTGAACTCCGCCTCCCGGCGGGGAGCGACCTTCAATGAATGCCCCCGATCACATCGTCGTCGGCAGCGGCATCAATGCGCTGGTCTGCGCGGCGATGCTCGGCGGCAAGGGCGCCAAGGTGCTCGTGCTGGAGCGCAACGACCGCATCGGCGGCTGCATGCGCACCGAGGAGATCACCGCGCCCGGCTTCGTTCACGACGTGATGGCGACGACTTTCGTTCTGTTCATCACCTCTCCGGCATTCGCGGCACTGGGCGCCGATCTCGCCCGGCACGGGCTGGAGTTCTGCCATACCGGCACGCCGACCGGAGTGCTGCGGCCGGATGGCAGCCACGCGGTGCTCACCACCGACCGTGCCGCCAACATCGCCGCGCTTAACAGGATCGCTGCTGGCGACGGCGACCGCCACGCGGAAGATGTCGGCGGCATCGAGCGCAATGCCGGCCTGCTGTTCGGCCTGCTCGGCGGCGCGCTCTGGTCCTATCCGACCGCGAAGCTGCTGGCCGGCGAGGCCTGGCGGCGTGGTCCCCGCGGGCTTGCCGCCTTTCTCGGCGACGCGCTGGTGCCGGCGCGTAGCTGGCTGGAAAGCACTTATCAGTCGGAGACAGTCCGTGCGCTCTGGGCGCCGTGGGTGCTGCATGCCGGGCTTGGTCCCGAAGACGCCTTTTCCAGCCAGATCGCCAAGGTGATCGCCTTCGCGCTGGAGGCGGCCGGCGCGCCGATCGTCAAGGGCGGGGCGCAGAACCTGCTGTCGGCTTTCGAGGCGCTCATCAAGGAACGCGGCGGCGTCATTTCCACCGAAGCGGACGTTGCCTCCATCCTCATGGCCGGAGGTCGCGCCACGGGTGTGCGGCTGGCCTCGGGCGAAATGGTTCACGCCACCAAGAGCGTCATCTGCTCGGTCACGCCGACGCAGCTTTACGGTCGCCTGCTCGGCAAGGACGCTCCGAAGGGCGACGTCGAAGCGACGCGGAAGTACCGCTATGGCAAAGGCAATTTCCAGATCCATTACGCCCTCGACAAGCCGCCGTCCTGGCGCGGCGAGGGCCTCGACAAGGTGGCGCTGCTGCATCTGACGCCTGGACTGGACGGCGTGTCGAAGGCTTGCAACGAGGCGGCGTGCGGCATGCTGCCCGAAGTGCCGACCATTTGTGTCGGCCAGCCGCATGCGCTCGACCCGTCGCGCTGCCCGCAAGGCAAGGCGATCCTGTGGCTGCAACTGCCCGAGGCGCCGCGCCACATCAAGGGCGACGCCGCCGGCAAGCTGCAGGCACCGGCTGACGGGCAATGGACCGAGGCGCTGCGCGAGGCCTATGCCGATCGCGTCGAAGCGATCCTCGCCAGCCATATCGGCGGCTTCAAGGACAGCATCATTGCGCGCCGCGCCCATTCGCCGGCCGATCTCGAAACGATGAACATCAACCTGGTCGGCGGCGACCCTTATGGCGGCTCCTCTGCTATCGACCAGTCGTTCCTGTGGCGGCCGTTCAAGACCAGCCGCAACCACCAGACCGGCATCAAGAACCTCTACCATATCGGGGCCTCGACCCATCCCGGTGCCGGTCTCGGCGGCGGCTCCGGTTTCCTGCTGGCGGGGAAGCTGTGATGGAACAGAAGGTCGCCGAAAAACGCCAGCGCATTTCGACCCTCGGTCAGATCGGCCTGCAGCAATTCGCGCCCTATCTGATGAACCGCATCATGGGCCGCTACAACGCCACCCTGCGTGATGATTTCCGCAAGCAGGGCCTGACGATTTCGCAGGTGCGCACGCTCGCCGTGCTGTCGGTCGCCGACGGCGTCACCGTCAACGACCTCTCGGTCTATACTGTCATCGAGCAGTCGACCTTGAGCCGCACGCTGGACACGCTGGAGGGGCAAGGGTTCGTGCGGCGCGAGCAGGGCGTCACCGACAGCCGCATCCGCCACGTGTTCCTGACCGACGAGGGCCGAGCCGAGTTCACCCGCGCCTGGCCGGCCATGCATGACGCCTTCGAGGCCATGTTCGACGATATCGACGACGCCGAATATGCAGCACTTATCGCCACGCTTTTGAAGATGCTGAAGAACATTCGCAAGCACGACATCTAGATGTACGCGCCGCCGGCTGTCGGCGGCAACGGAAGGAGGCAGAGATGGCTGAACGGTCTTTTGCCAAGGAAGTCGAAAAGCTGAGGCTCGGCGCCGGCGAGGAATTTGCCGGCGAGGGCATTCTCGCCATGACCAAGGCGCTGCTGCAATGCGGCGTCGGCTATGTCGGAGGCTACCAGGGCGCGCCGATCAGCCATCTGATGGATGTGTTGGCCGATGCGCAGGACATTCTGGGCGAGCTCGGCGTGCATTTCGAGGCGAGCGCCTCGGAAGCCACCGCCACAGCCATGCTGGCGGCCTCGGTGCACTATCCGATCCGTGGTGCCGCGACCTTCAAGTCGACGGTCGGTACGAACGTTGCTTCCGACGCGTTGGCCAATCTCGCGTCCGGCGGCGTCACCGGCGGCGCGCTGATCATCGTCGGCGAGGATTATGGCGAGGGCTCCTCCATCATGCAGGAGCGCAGCCATGCCTTCGCCATGAAGAGCCAGGTCTGGCTGCTCGACCCGCGCCCCAATTTGCCATCCATCGTCAAAGCGGTGGAGGATGGTTTCGAGCTGTCGGAAATCTCCAACACGCCTGTCATGCTGCAGGTGCGCATTCGCTGCTGCCACGTGCATGGCCATTTCATCGCCAAGGACAACAAGCGTCCGTCGATGACGGTTGCCGATGCACTCGATGCGCCGCGCCGCGACACCGGACGCATCGTGCTGCCGCCCGCCTCCTTCCTGCACGAAAAGGAGAAGGTGCAAAAGCGCTGGCCGGCGGCGGTGGATTTCATCACCAGGAACAAGATCAACGAGTTCTTCGGCTCGGACCACGGCTCGGTCGGCATCGTCATGCAGGGTGGCATGTACAATTCGGTCATCCGTGCGCTGCAGCGGCTCGGCCTTGCCGACACCTATGGCGACACGGATGTGCCGCTCTACGTGCTCAACGCCGTCTATCCGCTGATCGACGACGAGTTCCTCGCCTTTTGCGAGGGCAAGCAGGCGGTGCTGGTGGTCGAGGAAGGCCAGCCCAACTATATCGAGCAGGCCTTTGCCGCGATGCTGCACAAGGCGGGGCGCGGCACCAGGCTGGTCGGCAAGGAGCATCTGCCGATGGCCGGCGAATATACCGGCCAGGTCATGCTCGACGGCATCGGCGCCTTCCTGCGCGCAGAAGCCCCGCATCTTTTGCCGGGCGAGGTGCGCGCGCCCAACAAGGTTGGCGACGGCGTCGACACGGCTGATCTGATCAACGTCGTGCCAGGCCGTCCGCCCGGCTTCTGCATCGGTTGCCCCGAACGGCCGATCTTCGCGGCGACCAAACTGGTCGAGCAGGAACTCGGCAAGCACCACATCGCTTCCGATATCGGTTGCCATTTGTTCTCGATCATGCCGCCTTTCGAGCTCGGCTCCACCACGATGGGCTACGGGCTGGGGCCCGCCTCGGCCTCGGCGTTCAATTCGCCCGACGCAAAGCGCCGCTCGATCTCCTTCGTCGGCGACGGCGGCTTCTGGCACAATGGCCTGACCTCCTCGATCGGCAATGCGGTGTTCAACAAGAATGACGGCGTCATCGTCATCGTCGATAATTTTTATTCGGCAGCCACCGGCGGGCAGGACATCCTGTCGTCGCGTGCCGGCAATAGGACCAAGTCGACCAAGCATCCGATCACCGAGGCGGTGAAAGGCATGGGCGTCAAATGGTTGCGCCATGTCGACCGCACCTATGATGTCGGCAAGATGCAGGACACGTTGCGCGAGGCGCTGACGACGGACGAGAAGGGGCCAAAAGTCATCGTCGCTTCGTCGGAGTGCATGCTCAATCGCCAGCGCCGCGAAAGGCCGCTGGTCGACAAGGCGATCAAGGGTGGGACGAGGGTCGTCAAGCCGAAGTTCGGCGTCGACGAGGACATCTGCACCGGCGATCACGCCTGCATGCGGCTCTCCGGCTGCCCGTCGCTGTCGGTGAAATCGCTCGACGATCCGCTGCGCGACGATCCGGTCGCATCGATCGACCAGAACTGCGTCGGCTGCGGCAATTGCGGCGAGGTGGCGGACGCCGCCGTGCTCTGCCCGTCCTTCTACCGTGCCGATGTCGTGCACAATCCAAGCCGCTGGGACCGTTTCCTGGAAGCGACGCGCCGCGCGACGATCGGCTTGCTGCAGAGGCGGCGCGAAAGCCGGCGCCTGATATTCGCCGATGCTTGAGCCTGTTCCTTCCTTGCATCCCAGGTCCGGTGCTGCCGATGAGCCGGTGATCAAGCTCGCCGTGCTGGCCGTTGGCGGCCAGGGCGGCGGCGTGCTGGCCGACTGGATCACCGATGTCGCCGAGCGCAATGGCTATGTCGCGCAATCGACCTCGGTCGCCGGCGTCGCCCAGCGCACCGGCGCCACCATCTACTATATCGAAATGGCCCGCGACACCGGCCGCCTGCCGGTCTTCGCGCTGTCGCCCTCGCAGGGCGATGTCGACATCTTGATCGCCGCCGAACTGATGGAAGCCGGCCGTGCGATCATCAGGGGGTTCGTCACCCCCAACCGCACGACGCTGATCGCTTCCTCGCATCGCATCGCCGCCGTGTCGGAAAAGATCGAACCGGGCGACGGCCGCGCCTCGTCGTCCAAGGTTCACGCCACGGCGGAAACCGCGTCGAAGCGCTTCATCGCTTTCGACATGGAAAAGATCGCCGCCGACAACGGCTCGATGATCTCGGCCAGCCTGCTTGGCGCGCTGGCCGGCTCCGACGCACTGCCGTTTACCCGTGAAAGTTATGAACAGGCGATCGGCACCGGCGGCCGTGGCGTCAAGGCCAGCCTCGCCGCCTTTAGCGCGGCGTTCGATCGCGCGCGGGGCTTGGCGGCAGCACCTTCGTCAAAGCCGGCGGAGCCAGCGATTGTCGAATCCGCCCAGGGTACTGGGCGCGTGAGCGGTCCGCAAAATCTGCTGCAGGGATGGCAGGCGCTGGTTGCTCGCATCGACCTGATGCCCCTGGCCGTGCGCGACATGGCGCTTCGCGGCCTGAGAAAGGTCGTCGACTATCAGGACATCGCCTATGGCCGCGAATATCTCGATCGGCTGGACAAGGCCGTCGCGCTGGACAGCGCCGGCCACGCTCATGTTCTGTCCATCGCCGCGGCCAAGCATCTGGCCAATGCCATGTGCTATGACGACATGATCCGCGTCGCCGATCTGAAAACGCGCTCGACCCGCGACAGGCGGGTGCGCAAGGAGGTTGGCATCAAGGACGGTTCGGTCCTGCAAGTGACCGAGTATTTCCATCCGCGCATCGAGGAGTTCTGCGGCACGCTGCCGGCGGGGCTCGGCGGCTACATCGAGAACCGGCCCAAGCTCGCCGGCTTTCTCGACCGCCGCATCAACCGTGGCCGCCGCATCCGCACCGACAGTTTTGCCGGCTTTGCCGCCCTGTGGCTCATCGGCGGCCTGCGGCGCTGGCGCCGCGGCCTGCTGCGCCATAAGGTCGAGCTTGCCCATCTCGATCGCTGGTACACACTGGCGCTTGGCTACGTGCCGGCAGAGTACGCGCTTGCCATCGAAATCCTCAACTGCCGCCGGCTGATCAAAGGCTACAGCGACACCCATGTGCGCGCCCAGTCGAAATTCGACCGCGTACTCTCTGCTCTCGACCTGCTCAAGGGCCGCGACGATGCCGCCGACTGGATACGCCGCCTGCGCGAGGCGGCGCTGAAGGACGAGAAGGGCGACATGCTCGACGGCGCGCTGAAGACCGTGGCGACGCTGGGGTCATCTCCAGTCACCTGAGTTTCAGCGGGTGACCTCCGCCGATCACGCCGACCAACCGCCTTCGTGACTCTGGCCACGGCAACACAGCTGGCCGCCACCGCTGCATCTCCTCGCTCAACAATCCGCTCTCTTGTGAACGGCGTTCATTTTTAACTTGAACATTGTTCACGTTGTGGTAGGTTGAGGCTATGAACATTGTTCATAGGGAGAAGCGGAAATGTTGAACTGCTCCACAACAGACACCGGGCAGGGCCGCTGGCCGAAACGAGCCTAGACTTGCGATCGCCGGGAAGATCAGACGCGGCAAGAAGTTTAACCAGCTCACATTATTACAACGATTGAAACAGCGCATGAAACCGCGGGGATCACCGGAGCATCGCCGCGTGGTTCCGCCCAAATGGGAAATCGCCATGAACACGCACCTCATGCTTTCGCGGCGCTTCGCGCCGCTTTTCTGGACGCAGTTCCTGTCCGCCTTCAACGACAATTTCCTCAAGAACACTCTGGTGTTCCTGATCCTCTTCACACTGGCCGCCGATCAGGCGGCTTCGCTGGTCACCTTGGCCGGCGCCGTGTTCATGGCTCCGTTCCTGCTCCTGTCGGCGCTGGGCGGCGAGATTGCCGACCGCTTCGACAAGGCGCTCATCGCCCGCCGGCTGAAATTTGCCGAGATCGGCGCCGCCGCCGTCGCGGTCGTCGGCATCGCGCTTTCGTCGATCCCGGTGTTGATGACGGCGTTGCTGATGTTCGGCGTCATCTCGGCGCTGTTTGGGCCGATTAAATACGGCATCCTGCCCGATCATCTCGAGCGCAGGGAATTGCCCCGCGCCAACGCCTGGATCGAGTCGGCGACGTTCGCCGCCATTCTTGGCGGCACGATTGTTGGCGGCGTGGTCTCCGCCGACGGCATTGGCGTCGCCGTCTTCGGCCCGATGATGATGATCCTGGCGGTCGGCTGCTGGGCCGTCAGCCGCTCTATCCCTTCGACCGGCTCCGCCGCGCCGAACCTTGTCATCGACTGGAACATCTTCCGCTCGACATGGCGGCAGGTCAGCGAATTGCGCACCGACACGCGCATCTGGCGCGCCGGATTGATGACCTCGTGGTTCTGGCTGATCGGCGCCATCGTGCTTTCAATCCTGCCCACGCTGATCAAGGATCAGCTCGGCGGCAACGAGATCGCGGTCACCGCCTATCTAGCGGTGTTCGCCGTCTCCATCGCCATCGGCTCGGCGATCGCCGCCTGGATGTCGCAAGGTCGCATGGTGCTGCTCCCGGCGCCGGTCGGAACGGCGCTGCTGGCGGTGTTCGGCTTGCACCTTGCCTGGACGATCTGGAGCATGCAGCCCTCGCCAAAAGCCGAAACCCTTGGCCTCTTCTTCGCAGGGCCAAACACGATCCGCCTTGCGATCGACCTTGCCGGCTTGGCCATTTCCAGCGCCTTCCTGGTGGTGCCGACCTTCGCCGCCGTGCAGGCCTGGTCGCCCGAGGCGCGCCGCGCCCGCGTCGTCGCCGCTGTCAGCATCGTCAACGCCGGCTTCATGACAATGGGCGGCGTCCTCGTCGCCGCCATTCAGGCCGCGGGCGTCTCTATTGCCAGCGTGCTGTTCGGGCTTGCCGCCTTCAATGCCCTGGCCGCCTGGCTGATGTTGAAATATCTGCCGACCAACGCTTTCCGCGACTTCGTCTCCATTCTCTTCCGTGCCTTCCATCGTCTGGAAGTGGAGGGCCTGGAAAACCTCAAGGCCGCGGGCCCGGCGCCGATCCTGGCGCTCAACCATGTCAGCTTCCTCGACGGCCCGCTGGCGCTGACGCTGACCGATGAAGGGCCGGTCTTCGCCATCGACTACACGATCGCGCAGGCATGGTGGATGAAGCCGTTCCTCAAATTGACCCGCGCCCTGCCGCTCAATCCGACCAAGCCGATGTCGACGCGCACGCTGATCAAGATCGTGCAGAACGGCGACCCGCTGGTCATCTTTCCCGAGGGCCGCATCACCGTCACCGGCGGGCTGATGAAGGTCTATGACGGCGCCGCCATGGTGGCCGACAAGACCGGCTCGATGGTGGTGCCGATCCGTATCGAGGGGCTGGAGAAAAGCCCCTTCTCGCGGCTGACTGCGCAGCACGTGCGCCGCCGCCTGTTCCCGAAGGTCAGGGTGACCATACTGCCGCCGGTCAAGCTCAAGGTCGACGACGGGCTGAAGGGACGCAAGCGCCGGGCCGCCGCCGGTGCCGCGCTCTACCAGGTGATGTCAGATCTCGTCTTCCGCACCCAGCATATCGACAAGACCGTGCTCGAAAGGATCATCGAGACGGCGACCGAGCGCGGCATGAAGCAACTTGCCGTGCAGGATCCGGTCGCCGGCTCGCTGAGTTACGGCAAGCTGCTCACTGGCGTTGCGGTGCTCGGCGAGAAGTTCGAGACGCTTTATCCCGGACAGGACACGCTCGGTATCATGCTGCCCAACGCCAATGGCGCCTGTGCCGCTCTGCTCGGCGTCATGTCCGCCGGCAAGGTCCCGGCGATGATCAACTTCACCGCCGGTGCCACCAACATCCTGTCCGCCTGCCAGGCGGCGCAGGTAACCACCATCCTGACCTCTCGGGCTTTTGTCGAGCAGGCCAAGCTTGGCGCAATCGTCGAGGAGGTCGGCCGGTCGGTCAACGTCGTCTGGCTCGATGATCTGCGTGCAACCATCGGCCTCAAGGACAAGCTGCTTGGCCTGTTGCGCAAGACTACGCCCAGGGTTGCCCGCAAGGCCACCGACCCGGCCGTGATCCTGTTCACCTCGGGCTCCGAAGGCACGCCGAAGGGCGTGGTGCTCACCCATCGCAACATCCTGGCCAATGCTGCGCAGGCCGCCTCGCGCATCGATTTTCATTCGGGCGACAAAGTGTTCAACGTACTGCCGATCTTCCATTCGTTCGGCCTGACGGCGGGCACGGTGCTGCCGCTGGTGTCCGGCGTTCCCGTCTATTTCTACCCGTCGCCGCTGCACTACCGCATCGTGCCGGAACTGGTCTATGCCTCGAACGCGACGATCATCTTCGGCACCGACACCTTCCTCAGCGGCTATGCGCGCACCGCCCATCCCTATGATTTCCGCTCGGTGCGCTATTGCTTTTCCGGTGCCGAGCCGGTCAAGGCCTCGACCCGTGAAACCTATATGGAGAAGTTCGGCCTGCGCATTCTCGAAGGCTATGGCGTTACCGAGACGGCGCCGGTGATCTCCATCAACACGCCGATGTACAACAAATCAGGCACGGTCGGAAAAATCATGCCCGGCATGGAATACCGCCTGGAACCGGTGATCGGCGTCGAAGGTGGCGGACGGCTGTTCGTGCGCGGCCCCAACGTCATGGCGGGCTATCTCAGGGCCGAAAAGCCTGGTGTGCTCGAGCCGCTGCAGGACGGCTGGCACGACACCGGCGACATCGTCAGCATCGACGATGCCGGCTTCGTCAGCATTCGCGGCCGCGCCAAGCGCTTTGCCAAGATCGGCGGCGAGATGATTTCGCTGGCTGCCGTCGAAGCATTGGCGGGCGAGCTGTGGAAAGGATCGCTCTCGGCGGTCGCGACAGTGCCGGACTTGCGCAAGGGCGAAAAGCTGGTGCTCATCACCGAAGCCGAAAAGGCGACGCGCGCCGAGTTTCTGGCCTTCGCCAAGGCAAACGGCGCCATGGACCTGATGGTGCCGGCCGAGGTGCGCGTCGTGGCGCATGTGCCGGTGCTTGGCTCGGGCAAGATCGATTTCGTCGGCGTGACCAGGCTGGTGCGCGGCGAAGACTTCGCGCCCGCCAAGGTCGAGGCCGCCTGATCACCGGCAAGAGCGAGACGGCGCCGCGGCAGAAAATGCGGCGTCGCTAGACGTCAGACAATCAGGTTCATCATCGGCTTCACCGCACCTGAGTCCGGAAACACCTTCTCGCCGAGCACTGCGGCCGAAAGTCCGAACTGGTCGGCGAGCAGGCCTTTCAGCACCGCCCTGACATCGCTGGTCGGCGCAAGGTCGCGTTGCTGGTAGAGTTGCGCGGGCTTTAGCCCCGGCCAGTCGGCGATGACGCGCCCGCCCTTGATCGCGCCGCCGGCGAGCAGCACGACGGTGCCGGTGCCGTGGTCGGTGCCGACCGTGCCGTTGATCCGCGCCGTGCGGCCGAATTCGGTGATCGCCACGATCGCCGTATCCTTCCAGCGCTCGCCGAGACCTTTTTTGAATTCCTCGAACGCACCATCGAGGCCGCCGAGCAAGGTGGCGAGCCGGCCGGTCGCGCCACCCTCGTTGACATGCGTGTCCCAGCCGTCGAAGGCGAGTGCCGCGACGCGCGGCCCGTCATCGGCCGCGATCAGCCTGGCGGCACCTTGCGCGGCCTGCCGCATGCCGGCGGCGCTGTCGAGGCCGCCTCTAGGCTTCATCGCCTTAGCGCCGATCTGGTCGTCGAGCGCCATGCGATCGGCGTCGAGGCCCTTTCGCAGCGCCACCGCCAGCACCGGATCGCGGTGCTGATAGAGATCGAGAACCCGCGTCGCAAGGTCGCCTGCTGGCGCTGGCAGCGATTGCGGCGCCCAGCCGAGCACGGGGGCTGCGCCACGGATCACCAGCGGCGTCGATGGTCCGACGGCCAGGGCGCCAAGCGTCGCTACGCGGTCGCCTGCCGGCAGGTTCTCCAGCGCCCGGTTGAGCCAGCCGGTGCCGACATGGCCGGGGCCGGCAAAACCGCTTTCCAGCACATCCTGCCCATCGAAATGCGAGCGCTCGCGATAGCCGGTCGCCGCCGCGTGCACGACCGCCGCCTGGCTTGCCTTGAATAGGCGCGCAAACACCGGCATCGCCGGATTGACCGCGAAGAAAGCATCGAGCGGCAGCGCCGCATGCGGACCGGAAAGCGACAGGGCGATGTCGCCATGCAGGCCGGCATAGTCGGGGTCGCCGACCGGACCGACCGCCGACAGGCCGTCCAGCGCGCCGCGCAGCACGATGACGACCAGGCGCGGGTCGCGGTTGTCGGCGGCGCGGGCGAAGCGGGGCAGATGCGCCCAGGCAAACAGCGCGCCGCCGGTCACCAAGACGGCGCGGCGGGAAGGGTGAGGGGTTTCACACAGCAGGCTCATGACTTCGTCTCCATGGGAGGTGTCGGCGCCGGACCTATCGCTCGAGCTATCGGCGCTGGAATTCGGGCGCCATCAGCAGCAACGCCAGACCTTGCTGCTTGGACTCGGCGCGGGCGACCGCCTGCCGCGTCTCCGGCGAGGCGGAGGGCCCGATCACCGCGTCGAGCATGTCGTTGGGATTGCCGATATCTTTCACTTGCCTGGCGGCCTGCCATGCGATGTCGAGGCGGATCTTCATGCCTTCGGCCGATGCCCAGCTGTCCGCTTGGTCGGAAAAGCCGTTCGGTCCCGGCGGCTGCCAGAGCGGCTCGCCCAATGCGTTGAGCCAGTTGAGCGACTGGCCGGGATCGTTCGGTCCCGGGCCGGCCGCCCGCCTGATGGCAGCGACATAATCGAAGGGCGAGCGCATTTTGGCCAGGGGCGTCGACCACGCCTCCGGCAGGTCGATGAGCGCCGCCGCCAGTGCCCTGAGATGGCCGTCGCTCTTGACGAACACCTTTGCGAGACGGGCGACCGCCGCCGGCGGCGGGTCATCGGCTATGAAATGCCGGGCAAGTTGCGTGGCGATGTGTTGCGCGGTCGCCGGATGACGGGCGATGTCATTGAGCGCGGTCTCGGCCTGGCCCATGCCGCCGGCCGGATAGGTCTTGCCGAGCAGCACCGCGTCGCCCGGCTCGTGCGCATTGGCGTTGAAGACGGAACTGCCGGGTTCGCCCAGCCGTCCTTCCCGCCCGGCCATCGTCCAGCCGGTCAGGATGCGCGCGAAGCTGGTGACGTCGGCCTGGCTATAGCCGCTGCCCACACCGAGCGTGTGCAGTTCCAGGATCTCGCGGGCGAGGTTCTCGTTGAGGCCGCGCTGCCGGTTCTTGCCGGCGCGGGAGTCCGGGCCGATCGACTGCTGGTTGTCGAGATAGAACAGCATCGCCGGATGCCGCTCCACCGCCACGAGCATGTCGGCGAAGCGGCCGAGCACGAAGGGCCGGATCGCTTCCCGTTCGAAGGCCCCGGCGCTGGCGCGCACGATGTTGGCCTTGGCCACGGAGACGCAGAAATGGTTCGACCAGAAATAGACGAGGCGCTCGACGAAGCCGGCCCCGGCCTGCATTGCCATGTCGAAGCGCGCCTGTGCCTCGGCCCGAAACAACGTGACTTCGACAGGCGGCACGGCGGGTTTGATCTTGGCAGCGGCCGGGGCAGCGGGCGGCGACATGCCCGGAGCGGCGGGTGGTGGCATGGCCGAAGCCGAGGCTGGCGTGCCCGTTGCCGGCTGCCCTGTCGCCGTTCGCTCCCGGTCCAGCTTGCGTTGGAGATTCGCCGCCATGCTGGCCTGGATGGCAGGCGTGCTTCCCTTGAGATCGGCATAGGTGGGGTCGTCGAGCGATATCATGGCGGCGTCGAGCCGCCGCAGTTCCGCCTTGAGATAGCCGCGTGGGTCGTTCGCCAGCCTGTCGCGGTCGCCGGGTCGGGCTCCGAGGCCGAAGCGGTTGAAGGCGATCAGGGCGGGATCCGGCGGCGCGGAATCTTTAGCCTGAGCTGCCATGTCAGCGCTCCATGGTTGGATCTCATGCGAGGTGCGCGACGCCCGATTGGGCTGTTTCCCAGCTTAAACCGGGGACAGGCGGCCGGGCAGGCGGGTGCCGCCCGGCCCTTCCCACGCGCTTACTACCAGCGGCTCCAGCGGTGCCAGTGGCGGTGCGGATGCCAGCCGTAATAAGCCGGGCCGTGCCAATAGCGGTAGCGCGGATACACCACGACACGGTTGGGAACGCAGCGCCCCCAGGGATTGGGATGCCAGCCGGGCCCGCAACCCCAGGCCACATGCTCGATCAGTGCCGGGGCGGCCGGTTGCGCCACCATCGGCGTGGCGGCGGAGGTCGCAACGGTTGCTGCGGTTCCGGTCAAGGCGAGGACGGCTGCTGCCGCATACTGTGTCAGGCGGTTCATGACGTTACTCCGAATGTTCTCCGAGAAATGAAGACCTGTTCGCACCGATTGGTCTGGCAGGTCTGCCCTTCTCCCGGTTAAACGGCCTTGCGGGCGTTTTCCGTCGGTCGTCATGGTTGTTTTTTTGGCTCTGCCTTCGGCTGCGGCCCGGCCCGCCTGGCCAGCCCTTCCGCCAGCACGGCGCGATCCGCGGCCGAACCCGCCGCCGCGAATTCGATGATGCGCTGCTCAAGCCGCGTGCGCACGGCGATGTCGGCGTTGCGGGCCCGCTCCAGCGCGGCCGCTAGGGCCGCCGTGTCGACAACCGGCTGGCGCAGCAGGTCGGCTGCCTCGCGCCTGGCCTGCTGACCATCGAGGATGGCCTGGCGGGATTCGCGCCGCACTTCGCGCAGTGCCTTGCGGAACAGCATGCGCTCCTGGTCTGGAAGCCGGCCGCCGGCAGCCTCCAGCGAATAGCCTTGGCCGGACTTGCCGCTTCTTATCCAGACGGCCCCGCCGGCAAGCGCCCCGGCCAGGAAGACATTCAGCACCACCGATGCGATGATGAGATTGCGGCCCGTGCTCATAGGCTCTCCTCGCCGTTTTCGGCATCGGGCCCGGCATCGCCGAACGCCGTTATATCGGCATCCAGCACATAGTGATCCGATCCGGCTTCCGGCGTGACAATGCTCACCAGGGCCAATCCGGCGACGGCGCCCGCCAGACCAATGCCGGCGAGTCCCAGACCCAGCCACCAGAACCGATGGCGCCGGCGCTGGACGAGGTGCCGGCCGGCTGCGCGCAGGATGTTGCCGTGCAGCGCCTTGCCGGGATGCTGGACGCTATAGCTGTCGAGCAGGGCGTCAAGTGTGCCGGCCTGTCGCGAAATGGCCTGGCCCGCTTCGCTTGAAGCAAAAGCTGCGGCGGCTTCACGTTCCGCTTCCGGCCAGCGGCGCAAATCGCCGCCATAGGCATCCGCCAGCGCCGCGAAACGCTTGGCATCCATTGCCGGCCCGTCTTCGATGTCTTCAGCCATTTGTTTTCCCCTTGCACCTCGGTGCCGCGTGCCCACGCGGGTCGGAAACAACGCAGACCAACCGGACGCCCGCAAGGCGGGTTGAACGTACAGTATACGGGCGCGCGCGTTTCTCAGTCATGGCCGCCATCCCCAGCCAGCATCGTCTGCAGTGACCGCCGGCCGCGCGACAGCAGGCTCTCCAGGGCATCGACACTGATCTCCAGGGTCGCGGCCGCCTCGATGTTGGACATCTCCTGATAGTAGACCAGGATGATCGCCTCGCGCTGGCGTGGCGCGATTGCCTGTAAGGCCCGCTCGACCTGATGCCCCTCTTCGCCAGGATGGGAATCGGGAAGCGGAGCGGGGTCGACAATGTCCGGCATTTCGTCGGTCACCAATTCGCGGCGCCGGCGCAGCCGGTCGTAGCAAAGGTTGAGCGTGACTCGGTGAACCCAGGTGTCGAAGCGTGCATTGCCACGCCGCCACTTCGAGGCATGACGCCAGATGCGCACGAAGGTTTCCTGCGCGACATCCTCGGCCTCCGCCGCATCGCCCAGCATGCGCACGGCAAGCGAAAGGATGCGCGGCAGCTTGCGCGCGACGAGCGCCTGCACCGCTGCGGGATCGCCAGCACCGACCCGACGAACCAGCTCCTCGTCCGGATCGGCGCTCATCGGCTGGCGCACTCCCGATATGCATCACACGTCATAGCCTCTTGGTCACTGCTCCGGTTTGGGAGCGGATTTGTGGCTCGGCCTCTCGTCGGCCGTCAGAATGCCGTCGCCATTCTTGTCGAGCCTGGCAAAGCGCTTGGCGAAGAACGCATCGAGCTCGGCCCGGTCGATGAAGCCGTCATGATTGGAATCGATGCGCGCGAAGGATTTGGCCCGGTCGCGCCTGACGTTGCGCTTGGCCTGGAAGGCCTCCCATTCCAGCAGGCTGATCTTGCCGTCGCCGTCCGTGTCGGCGGCCATGATCGCCTTCTCCCGCCGTTTCTGGAACTTGGCCAGTGTGATGTCGGACTTGGCGGCCGACGATGTGCCGGCCGACGATGTGCCAGCCGACGGTGTGGCAGCGGGCGACGCGGCGGCCGGTGGCTGTATCGCTGTCTGGGCCAGAGCCGCGGTGGTCAGCACGCTCAAGGCAGTGGCAAGGATCGAACGGCGTATCATGCTTCACGTCTCCGGTTGGCGCATTGCCATGGCCCAATGCCACGGTCACGCTTCAGCCGTTAAACGTCGTGATCATAAAAATCCGTCGGTCATCAATGTCGATCACGCCGCTTGCCGGCCATGACGGACCGTGGCGGTCCCGGAAGCGGCAGAACACTTCGTCCGGTGCGTCTGGAGTCGCGCCGGCCCGGCCATCCCTTGGCGAAAGCGGGAATTACGTCGATTGGTCGGCGGCTACCAGCTGCTCCTGCTTGAACCCCGCATGTTGCGGGGTCCACACATCGCCCTCGCGGTTGAACCAGTGGCAGAGATACATGCCGGAAGCGGCGCCGTCGCTGACCGTCATCCTCGGGCCTCCCGACCTCAGCTTGACGACGTCTCCGGTCTTGAAAGTGTTGGGCATTTGGACCTCCCATGCTGACACCGCGAGTTTCACATCAAACCCCGGTCTCGACAATGGCGGATATGCTTCGCCGGTGTCGCGATCCACTGCACGGGCAGTGACGCAGGTGCTGATTGCAGCATGCAGGTGGACAAGAGGAAATGGTGCCGCTTAGGTGACTCGAACACCTGACCCCATCATTACGAATGATGTGCTCTACCAACTGAGCTAAAGCGGCCCAGGAGGCCAAGGCCTCCAAGATGGGCTGGGTGATAGACTCAACCGGCCGCGAATTCAAGATGCGACTTGGCAAATCATGCAAGAGGCCCGCCGCAATCGAACCCGGGGTTCTGGCGTCCCTGCATGCTGGAATCGCCGACAGATTCCGATTTTGTTTGCCGGAACATCGCGGAGATGGACTTTGAACGGCCCATCGAGGCAGAATGCGGCTGCCCGCCCGTTGATTGATTGGTCGCCTGCCGCTAACCATCATGAAAGCTTGTGGCAATTTGCAGAGGGACCTCGCTTGGACGCGATCGAAAAAGCGATCCGGAACGCCTTGGAAAAGGGCAACGCCGAGGACCGCGCGTTCCGCGAGAGGGTCTATCGTGCGGCCTTCGCCGCGCTCGACCGTGCGCTCCAGGCCAATCCCGGCGTGACCGTGGAAGTCGCCATCAAGCGCCGCAAGGCTATCCAGGCGAAAATCACCGAAATCGAATCCGAGTATCTGCCGGCGGTGCCCGGCGTTGCCCCGCAAATCGACACGCCGGCGGGCGAGGCCGAGGGCGGCGCAGCGCCGGCGATCGAGGCCGGCCCGAGGGTGCCATCGCCCGCCGTCGCCGTCGACGGCCCCGTGCAGCCCGGATCCGACGCGCCGCGCTCGCGCGTGCTGCCGGTGGTTCCCGACATAATGCCGGACGCCAGTCTTCCCTGCGCGCCAGCCATCGACATGTCGGCTCCCGCCGCGCCGGGAGCCGCGACGGAAGTGGCGCCCGACCGCGATGAGCGGCGCATACGCGGCCGGCGCCTGCCGTTGACCGCCATTTTCTTCACGGTCACGCTGCTCGCGGCGATTGGTATCGGACTGTACTTCGCCATGCAGACCGGTGTGTTCAAAACGGCCGCGCAGCTCAATACCGCGCCGCCGGAAGCGCCGCCGACGGTCGAGGACGACGATTTTACCCCGGCCGACGGCGCCAATGCACCGGCAAAGCCCGGTGCCGCGGATCAGTCGCGCGATTGGATCAATGTGTTTTCGCCGACCGACCCGACCCATGTCGCCGCCCCGTCGGACGCCAAGGCCGAGGTGATGAAGGACGACAGCGGGCCGTTCCTGCGCATCCAGTCCGGCGCCTCCGGCTCGGCGATCGCCTTCGACGTCGGGCAGGGCGTGCTGGAAAAGCTCGCCGGCAAGCACGCCGTGTTCGACATCATCGCCCGCGCCGAGGACGGCAAGGACACGCAGATCTCCGTCGACTGCAATTTCGGCGAACTCGGCGACTGCGGCCGCAAGCGCTACGCGGTCGGCCAGCAGAAAAACGAATATCTGTTCGACGTGAAGTTCCCCGACAAGCATCCCGGCTCAGCCGGAACCATCGCCATCAATTCCGATTTCGACAAACAGGGCAAGGCGGTCAACGTCTACGAGATCCGCGTCTCGATAGAACCCTGAACCGTTGCGACCGACATATCGGCCGCTCCTAGTGGTCGAGCAGCGCCTGCAGGGTTTCTATGCGGTCGGCCTCGTTGGCCGGCTTGTCCCAGCGCAGCCGTGAAATCCTGGGGAAACGCATGGCGACGCCCGATTTGTGCCGGGTCGAGCGGTTGAGCCCCTCGAAGGCGACTTCCAGCACCAGGCCGTTGTCGCGGTCGGCGCGCACCGAGCGCACCGGCCCAAAGCGCTCGACCGTGTTGTCGCGGACATATTTGTCGATCTGCCTCAGTTCCTCGTCGGTAAAGCCGAAATAGGCCTTGCCGACCGGCACCAGTTCCTCCGCGCCCTCGGCTCCGGACCAGACGCCGAATGTATAGTCGGAATAGAAGCTCGAGCGCTTGCCGTGGCCGCGCTGGGCATACATCAGCACGGCGTCCACCGTGTGCGGATCGCGCTTCCATTTGAACCACGGACCCTTCGGCCGGCCCGCGACATAGGGCGAATCCCAGCGCTTCAGCATCACGCCTTCGATAATCGGATGCGGCGGCGTACGACGCAGGTCCTCGAGCGCCTGCCAGTCCGTGAACTCGACGAAGGGGGAGAGATCGAAGCGGCTGGGATCGAGCGTCCCGATGAAGGCTTCGAGACGGCCGCGCCGCTCGCGGAAGGACAGTCCGCGCAGGTCCTCTGCGCCGATCTGCAGCAGATCGTAACAGCGCATGAAGGCCGGATACTGCTGCTGCATCTTCGGCGCCACCGTCTTGCGGTTCAGCCGCTGCTGCAGGTCCGAGAAGGTTCCCGTCGCCTCTCGCGGATCGCCGACCAGCAACTCGCCATCGAGCGTCGCGGAAAAATGCATGGCGTCGGCGAGATCTGGAAAGGCGCCCGAGACATCGTCACCGGTGCGCGAATAGAGCCTGCGGATGCCGCCTTCGGCCACCGCCTGGACGCGGATCCCGTCCCATTTCCACTCGGCCGCATAGTCCACCGGATCGAGCTTTTCGAGATCGCCGTCGCCGATCGGATTCGACAGCATGACCGGGCGGAACAGCGCCATCGCCGTGTTGCGCGGTTTTTCGGCCTTGCCTTCCAGCCAGGCGAACAGCGCCGTGTAGGGCGGCGACAGCCCATGCCAGAGCTCCTCGATCTCGGCGACGTCGACTTTGCCGAAATCGGCCAGCGCCTGTTTGGCCAGCCGCGCCGAGACGCCGATGCGCAGGCCGCCGGTCACCAGCTTGATGATGGCAAAGCGCGCCGAGATGCCGGCGCTGTCGAGCAGCCCTGTCAGCACCTTCGGTCCGTCGGAGCGGCTTGCCGCCTGCAGCTTCGCCACCACCTCGCCGAGCGTCGGCTCGCGGTTCGCGATCCTGCCAGGCGTTTGCGGCCAGACCAGCGACACCGTCTCGGCGAGATCGCCGACATAGTCGTAGGAATAGCCGAACAGCACCGGGTCCATGCGTTCGATGACCAGCGTGCGCAGCATGGCCGGCTTGACCGCGGCGATCCTGAGATCGCCGGTGATGGCCGCCAGCGCCAGGCCGCGATCGGGATCCTCGACGCTGCGGAAATAATCGGTCAAAAGCGTCAGCTTGCCGTTGCGCGACGGCGTCAGCACCAGGCGGTCGAGAAGTTCGGCGAAGCGGTTCATGGCGATGAAGACCGCACGAAGGGGAGAGGTCTGCGCGAGGCGCCCCCCTCTGTCCTGCCGGACATCTCCCCCTCCAAGGGGGAGATCGGATGTTGTGACAGCTTTCGCCAATCTCCAAAGTCGCAGGAATGAGCGCCGCGTCGAAGCTGCCAATCTCCCCCCTTGCGGGCCCGTTGCGCAATATTGCGGGAGGCTTGTTGTGAGGATTGCGGGCGGCCATTTTCGTTGCCTTGGAGGCTTTTC
>NZ_VFVQ01000034.1:0-44402 GCF_006442195.1 Mesorhizobium sp. B2-3-13 | reverse complement strand
AAACGATCGACCATCCGAATCATCCCTCTTCATTCCTTACGCACGGAATCACCAACCCGGTTCCGTGCAAAGGCCTCATATCAGGAAGCGGGCCCACGAACTTTGGGAACGGGAAGGCCTGATGCCCGACCGTGAAAAGGCCTGCTGGGACAAGGCGGTCGAGGAGTTCGAGTCCGGTAAACTGACCGCCGGACGAAAGCAGGCTGGCGCGGATGCCGCCGGCGACACGTCGGGTGCCAAACACTGACACGCGGCTGCCTGGCGGGAGGCGAGCTTCCTGCGATTCCATGTTATCCCCGGGGGATTGTCGGGCTGGGTTTGGGCCGCAGCATCTCCTCCACCCACGAAATGTGGCGTCAAGTATCCGAAGGCCGCGAACGGGAGACGCGCGGGAAAGCATTATCACGTTAAGCATCAGATAAAGAACGTTCATTGCTTTGCCATGGCTCTATGGTGGCCAGCGCTTGCCCGTTCTGCCTAGAGGTACTGCACTGCCGCACACCTTCGACGCTACGATTGCGCGCTACGCCGAATCCGCAAATTTGGTAACCGGGCGGTGACCACGGCCTTTTCGCAGGCCCTGAGGTAGCTGTGGTTCCGGTGCCCTAGGAAACGAAAAAGCCGCGGCGAACCGCGGCTTTTCGATGCTTGATCCCCCGGAGGAAACTGGAGCGGGTGAAGCGATTCGAACGCTCGACCCCAACCTTGGCAAGGTTGTGCTCTACCCCTGAGCTACACCCGCTCACACGGCGTCTTGGCCGCAAGCCGGGCCTATATGGCTGAAGAGCGCGGCGATTGCAACAGGGAAATAGCAGGCTTTTTGCAACTCTCGAACGATGCCGGCAACCGTCCGCGACGCGCCGATTTCATCGCTCCTTGCGCGACGGTCTTGTGTCGGCCGCCGCATTGGCCGTAAACGGCAAGGCCAAGAAACGGACGAGAAGAAGATCGATGCCGAAGACCGAAGCTGAACTGATGGCCTTTCTTGCCGAACTCGGCATCGCCGTTTCGACAATACGCCATGCGCCGCTCTATACGGTGGCTGATTCGCAGGCGCTGCGCGGCGAAATCGCCGGCGGACACACCAAGAACCTGTTCCTGAAGGACAAGAAGGACAATTTCTTCCTGGTCACCGTCGGCGAGGATGCGGTCGTCGATCTCAAGCAGATCCACCAGTCGATCGGCGCCGCCGGCCGGGTTTCCTTCGGCAAGCCGGAGATGCTGATGGAGCTTTTGGGCGTCACGCCGGGCGCAGTCACCGTCTTCGGCGTCATCAACGACAGGGAAAACAGGGTCAAGCTGGTGCTCGACAAGGATCTGATGGACCATGCCGTGATCAACGCGCATCCACTGACCAACGAGGCGACGACATCGATCGCGGCGGCCGACCTCATCAGATTCGTCGAGGCAACCGGGCACGATGCTGCTATCTTGAAAGTCTCGGCATGATCGCCACATGGATGGCGAAGCCGATTTCCAATTGAGACATGGCGCCGAGCCGCGGGCCGGGGGCGCGACCGAAAGGGTGACGAGATGAGCGACAACAATCCGTTTGGCGGATCATTCGGAAACACTGGCGGCCAGTATGCCACCACGGTCCAGTATGGCGGAACGGCGCCGGCGCCGGCGAAGGCCGCGCTTGGCGATGCGCCCGCGGGCCCTGCCGGCGGCGATGTCATCAAGGACACGACGACCGCCGCCTTCGCCGCCGACGTCATCCAGGAATCGCGGCGTCAGCCGGTACTGGTCGATTTCTGGGCGCCATGGTGCGGACCTTGCAAGCAGCTCACCCCGCAGCTGGAAAAGTCGGTCAAGGCCGCCGGCGGCAGGGTCAAGCTGGTCAAGATGAACATCGACGACCATCCCTCGATCGCCGGCCAGCTCGGCATTCAGTCGATTCCGGCTGTGATCGCCTTCAAGGACGGCCAGCCGGTCGACGGCTTCATGGGCGCCATCCCCGAGAGCCAGATCAACGAGTTCATCACCAAGGTCGGCGGCAAGGGCAATGGCGCGCCGCCGGTGGCCGAGGCCCTGGCCGCGGCAACCGAGGCCCGCGATGCCGGCGACATGCAGGCAGCCGCCGACATCTATGACGCCATCCTGGCGCAGGCGCCGGAAACGGTCGAGGCGATTGGCGGGCTGGGCGACCTGTTGTTCGAGGCTGGCGACACCGAGGGTGCCGAGGCGCTCCTGGCAACGGCGCCGGAGGCCAAGAAGGATGCACCGCCGCTGGCTGCCCTGCGTGCCAAGATCGCGCTGGCCGCGCAGGCGGCGGCGTTGGGCAATCCGGCCGAGCTCGAACGGCGCTTGGCCGAAAACCCCGCCGACCATCAGGCGCGTTTCGATCTGGCCATGATCCAGAACGCCAAGGGTGATCGCACGGCAGCCGCCGACAACCTGCTGGCCATCATCAAGGCCGACCGGAGTTGGAACGAGGATGGCGCCAGGACGCAGTTGCTGCAGCTGTTCGAGGCCTGGGGCATGACCGACGAGGCGACGCTTGCCGCGCGCCGCAAATTATCGGCGTTGCTGTTTTCCTGAGCCGGTTATCGGTTGTTTTGTCGCACGGGCTTGTGGTGTCGGGCCTGAGCGCCAGATAGGACAGGGCAGGTTGACGCTTCGCAAAGGAAGCGATCGGGAGGAACGAGGTGCAAGCGGGAAACGCGCATTACCGGCTCGCCAAGGATTTGCCGCCGACGATCCCGCTTTTTCCGCTCGAGGGCGCGCTCCTGCTGCCGGGCGGCCGCATGCCGCTCAACATCTTCGAGCCGCGCTACCTGCAGATGGTGGACGAGGCGGTCGCCGGCTCGCGAGTCATCGGCATCATCCAGCCCGGCCTCAATGGCGCCTTGCGCGAGGATGGCGAGCCGGAACTTTGCAATGTCGGCTGCATCGGCCGCATCATCGCTTTTTCGGAGACCGGCGACGGCCGCTACCTGATCTCGCTGCAAGGCGTGTGCCGGTTCCGCATCACCCACGAGCTGACGGTCAAGACGCCGTTCCGCCAGTGCAAACCGGCGCCCTTCCTCGCCGATCTCGACGAGGAGCAGGCGGCTGATGAAATCGACCGGCCGGCGCTGCTGCGGGCCTTTCGCGCCTATCTGCAGGCCAATGATCTGGAAGCCGACTGGGAAAGCGTCAGCCGCGCCGAAAACGCCATGCTGGTCAACGCGCTGTCGATGATGGCGCCCTACGGACCAGCCGAGAAGCAGGCATTGCTCGAGGCCGCGGACCTGAAAACCAGGGCCGAGACGCTGATCGCCATCACCGAGATGACGCTGGCGCGCGAGAATGAGGATTTTGGCTCGAGCCTGCAGTGAGGTGAACGCAGGCCTGAAAGCTGGAAAGGGGACGCAATGGCGGATGGGCGTGATGGAAAGAAAACCAAGGTCGACCCGAAGCTGCTGGAACTCTTGGCCTGCCCGCTGACCAAGGGGCCGCTGGCCTGGGACCCCGAACGTGGCGAGCTGGTCTCGCGGGTCGCCAAGCTCGCTTATCCCGTGCGCGACGGCATCCCGATCATGCTTCCCTCGGAAGCGCGGACCATCTCGGCCGAGGATGTGCTGTCGCCGCCAAAGCTGGGCGGGCCGGGCAGTTCGGCGTCATAGAGTGTGGCCGGACATTGAGGTTGGTGTTCGACCGCGCTGTCCCGCCAGCGCTTGATGGTGAGGGGCCACGCCTACTGAAAATTACGCCCCTTGGGCATGACCCTTTCCGCTTCTTCCGACAGCGTTGCGAGATTCTGACCGACCGGCGCGTTGCGGGGCACAGGTAGGGCATCGCGATCCGGACCCTCTGCCGTGGCGGCCAGCGGTGCGGCCGCACTGACTTTTTCCAGGAGCACGGTCAGCCAGGGCGTCAGGTCCTCGATCTTCTCGGCGACGATGTGGACGACACCTGATTCCGACTGAAGTTTTCCGCTGACCTTGACGAAGCGCGCGCCCGTGACGATGGGCCGGAAGCGGGTAAAAGTTCTTTCCCAGAAGATGACATTGGCGACGGCCTTGTCGTCTTCCAGCGTGAGAAAGATCGCGTTGCCCTTGCCGGGGCGCTGGCGCACCAGCACCAGACCGGCAACGGAGACCCGCCTGCCGTCGCGCACGGACGGCAGGCTGGCATTGGGGGTGACGCCGGCGCGGTCGAGCCGTTCGCGCAGGAAGGCGACCGGATGCGCCTTCAGCGACAGGCCGAGCGAGCGGTAATCGTGGATGACATGCTCGCCGAGCGGCATTTTCGGCAGCTTCGTCTGCGGCTCCAGCTCGCGCAGGCCGAGCGCCGGCTGGTCGAACAGCGGCAGCTTCTCGGCGGCACTCTTGCCGTCGAGCGCGCGGACCTCCCAAAGTGCCGCGCGGCGGTCGAGGCCGATGGACCGAAAGGCATCGGCCTGCGCCAGCTTCTCGATCTCGTCGACATTGAGGCCGGAGCGCAGCCAGACATCCCGGACGGTCGAGTAGCCGGCGCCGCGCCGCTCGACGAAAGCCACCATGCGTTCCTTGGAAAGTCCCTTGACCTGCCTGAAGCCGAGCCGCAGCGCATGACTTGTCTCGATGACACCGCGCATGTCGGCATGGCGCGGCAGGATACGGGCCGGGTCGAAAGACGCCTTTTCCAAAGTGCAGTCCCAGACGGAGAAATTGACGTCGACCTCGCGGATGTCGACGCCATGGTCGCGGGCGTCGCGCACCAGCTGCGCCGGCTGATAGAAGCCCATCGGCTGCGAGTTCAGGATCGCGGCGCAGAACACGTCGGGATAGAAGGTCTTGAACCAGCAGGAGGCGTAGACGAGCAGCGCGAAGGAGGCGGCATGGCTTTCGGGAAAGCCGTATTCGCCAAAACCCTCGATCTGCTTGAAGCAGCGCTCGGCGAAGTCCTTCGTGTAGCCCTTGCCGACCATGCCGTCGATCATGCGCTGGCGGTAGTTGCCGATGGTGCCGGTACGCTTGAAGGTGGCCATGGCGCGGCGCAATTCGTCGGCCTCGCCCGGTTTGAAACCGCCGGCGACGATCGCGATATTCATCGCCTGTTCCTGAAACAGGGGCACGCCAAGCGTCTTGCCGAGGATCGCTTCCAGTTCCGGCTTTTGATACTCGGCCGCTTCCTTGCCTTGCCGGCGACGCAGATAAGGGTGGACCATGTCGCCCTGGATAGGGCCGGGGCGTACGATCGCCACCTCGATGACGAGGTCGTAGAATTCGCGTGGCTTGAGACGCGGCAGCATCGACATCTGCGCGCGCGATTCGATCTGGAAGACGCCGAGCGTATCGGCACGGCAGATCATGTCGTAGACACGTTGGTTCTCCGCCGGGAGAGTGGCCAGCACATAGGGCCGGCCAAATTCGTCTCGCGCCTTCGGATAATGGTCCGTGAGCAGGGTGAAGGCGCGTTGCAGGCAAGTCAGCATACCGAGCGCCAGCACATCCACTTTCAGGATCTTCACCGAGTCCAGATCGTCCTTGTCCCATTCGACCATCTTGCGCTCGTCCATCGCCGTCTTGACGATGGGCACGATCTCGTCGAGCCGGTCCCTGGTGATGACGAAGCCGCCGACATGCTGGGAGAGGTGACGGGGGAAGCCCATGATCTCGTTGGCGCGTTCCATCACATGCCGCGATATGGGGTCGCTGCGGTCGAGGCCGCCGGCCCTCGCCTCCTTCTCGCCGAGTTCCGAGGTCGACCAGCCCCAGATCGAGCCGGAAAGCGATGCCCGGACATCCTCCGACAGGCCCATCGCCTTCGACACTTCGCGCAGCGCCGAACGGCCGCGATAGCTGATGACGGCGGCGGCAAGGGCGGTACGCTTGGAGCTGTATTTCTCGTAGATGTACTGGATGACGGTTTCGCGCTTTTCGTGCTCGAAATCGACGTCAATATCAGGCGGTTCGTTCCTTTCCTCGGAAATGAAGCGCTCGAAAAGCGAATTGATCTTTTCCGGCCCCACTTCGGTGATGCCGATGCAGAAACAGACGACCGAGTTGGCGGCCGACCCACGCCCCTGGCAGAGAATATCCTTGCTGCGCGCGAATTTGACAATGTCGTAGACGGTCAGGAAGTAACGGGCATAGTTGAGGCGCTCGATCAGAGCGAGCTCTTCCTCGATGCGCTTGATCACGGATTCAGGCACACCTGCCGGGTAGCGGTTGACTGCTCCCTCCCTTGCCAACCTTTCCAGCTCCGCCTGCGGACCGAGGCCCGATTCCGTCGGCTCGTCCGGATAATTGTACTGGAGGTCGCTGAGCGAGAAGGTCAGCTCTTCCCCGAAACGCAGCGTCTCCGCCAGCGCTTGCGGGTGCCTGCGGAACAGGCGCGCCATTTCCAGCGGCGGCTTCAAATGGCGTTCGGCATTGGCGGTCAGTTCCAGCCCCACCTCGGCGACCGGAACATTGAGGCGGATCGCGGTCAGCACGTCCTGCAGCGGGCGGCGTTCGGCCGTGTGATAGAGCACATCGTTGGTCGCCATCAGCGGTATGCCGGCGCTCTCGGCAAACGCCGCCGCCTGCTCTATCCGGAAGCGATCATGGCCGGCATAACAGGGTGAGACGCCGAGCCGCAGGGCCCTGCCGAAGCGGTCCTGGAGTTGGCGGAGCAAAGCCAGGCTGTCCTGCGCGCCGGCCGCCAGATCGGGCAGGACCGCCAGCGACATCCGGTCGCCCCATTCGAGCAGGTCGTCGCGCCGGAGCAGGGTGGCGCCCTTTTCGGTCTCGTCACGCAGATTGGCCTGGGTGAGCATGCGGCACAGATGCCCCCAGCCCCTGCGGTCCCTTGGATAGGCGAGAATGTCCGGCGTGCCGTCACCAAAAACCAGCCGGCAGCCGGGGTGATAGGCAAGCTTTTCAACCTTGGCCTGCTGCCAGGCGCGCACCACGCCGGCCACGCTGTTGCGGTCGGCGAGCCCGATCGCGGAGAAGCCCATGAGCTTGGCCGCGACCACCAGTTCCTCGGGTTTGGAGGCGCCGCGCAGGAAGGAGAAGTTCGACTGGATGCCGAACTCGGCATAGGGAATGACGGTCAGCGCGTTCATGCGAAGACCCCGTGCATGAACCAGCGCGGCGGGATCTGCGAGACGCCGCCGTACAGGCCTTGCCGGTAGAGCCAGTAGCGGCGGCCATCGGCATCCTCGATGCGGAAATAGTCGCGTGTCGATGCCGCCGGATCGCCTGGCGCCTCGCGCCACCATTCGGCGGCGATGCGCTCCGGACCTTCGGCACGGGTAACGCGGTAAAGTGCACGGCGCCAACGAAAATGCAGCGGCGGTCCCTCCGGCATTTCGGTGGCCGGCACATCGATGGGCTCGGGCGCGCGGAACAGCCGGATCGGCCGTTCCGGCGGGAAGATGGTCATCGGCGCCTGCATCCTGTCCGGCTTCTTCGGCGGCGTGGTCCGGCGCGGCGCCTCGCTGAAGGGGACGATGGCGACGGCGCGTTCGGGCAGATGGCTTTCCACGGGAACCGGCTGCAGAACCGCGCCCTCGCCGAGGCGGGCGCGGATACGGTCGGCGAACAGGGCGATGTCGGCGCCATCATCCACCGCCTCGCCGGTCAGATCGGTCTGCTGCGTGTCGAAAGCGCCGACGGCCAGCACCGAGAGGCGCACCAGGTCGAAGCCAAAGCCGGCATCGATATGCTGCTCGAGTGCTGCCAGCCTTTCATGGAACAATTTCCGGATCAACGAGGGTTCGCGCATCGGCCGCGAGGTGCCGAGCGCGATGCGGCTGACGGCGCCGTCGACGCGAAAGAGCAGCAGCGCCAGCGTCCGGGCACCTTCGCCGCGGCGTTCGAGGTCGGTCTTCAAGGTCGTCGCCAGCATGCCCACCAGTCGTTCTATCTCCTCCGTCAGCGTGACGGGCTCGGCGAGATGGCGTTCGACGGAAAGCGGCGCGACGGGAAGGCGCGGTGAGATCGCTTCGTCGAGACGGCCAAGCGCCTGGTCGAGGCGCTGGAGCAGCAAAGCGCCGAAGCGGCGGGCGAGCGGCGCGCGCGGCGCGGCCATGACGGCGCCCGCCGTGCGCAGCCCCACACTTTCCAGGCTGGTCCGGGTTTCCGGCGCTATGCGGAGGGCGGCCAGCGGCAAGGCGGCAAGCAAGGCTTCCTCCTCGCCCGATACAACGATGCGGTCGCCGCAAAAGCGTGCCGCCGCCCAGGCCGCCCCGGGCGTACCGGCAAGCCCGGCGCGGACGTCGAACCCCTGGTGGAAGAAGCGCGACAGGATCTCGTCCAGCATGGCGCGTTCACCGCCGAACAGATGGGTGCAGCCGGTGACGTCGAGGAACAGGCCGTCGATGCTGTCCAGCGCGACCAGCGGCGTGTAGCGGTCGCACCAGTCGGCAAGGCCCGCGAGCAGGCGCCGGTCGGCCTCCGGATCGGCTTCGACGATTTCGATCGACGGATGCATGGCGCGCGCATCGGCAATCCCCATGTCACGCTTCAGGTGCAGCGCCTCAGCTCGCTCGTCGAGGGCCGAGATGCGCTGCGCGTTGCCCTGGCGGTGGCTGATCACGAGCGGTGGGTGAGATGGCCGCGGATGATCCGGCGGCCGGGAACGCCAGGATTTCCCCAGACGCTGCCGCAGGATCCTTTCGGTCGCCAGATAGGGAAACCACAGGGACAGGATTCTCTGCCCATTCGCTGCCTCCACCGTGTCTTTCCTCGCCCCTTCTTTCCTCGAATCTGCGTTCATCGGGGTTCCACTCCAGTGTGAATTGTCCAGGCAGGGCCGTGCGGCTCTTGCCGATGCTGATGGTGAAGGCGGGGTAGCCGATCGAGCCGGCGAGCGGCCCGGCGACCGTGGCGCGCGGCACGGCCGGCGCCGACGCGGCGATCAGACGGACAGGCGCCGCCGTCGGTTCCGGCTCGGCCGCCTGCCGCAGCAGGAACACCGGCCGGCCGGTAGCTTGCGCCCGCGCATGCAGGCGGCGTGTCGCGGTCAGGTCGAGCCGCTGCGGATTGCCGCGGATTTCCAGGACAACGGCGGCAAGCGCGGTCATGCGGGCCGCTTCCTCGGCGACCCACAGCGCATCGACAAGCCTGGGCGCCTCGGAAAACAGCAATTGCCCGGGTTCAATGCCGAAGCAGCCATGCAGCCCCCTGGCGTAGGGAAAGCCGGCCTCGTGGAAAATTTCCGATGTCCCGATCCATAGGATGGGCAGCCCCTGCGCCCGGTTGAGGATCAGGCTGACGAGCGACAGAGCGAAGCCGGCGACGGCTCCCGCATCGCGGGTCTCTAGGCCATGGATTTCGGTCAGGGCGGCTTTCGGCAGGCCGCCGCTGAGCGCGGCATCGAGCCGCTCGATGCCGATCGGCAGGAAAGCATCCGGCAAGGCCGCGGCAAGGCCGCGCCGGACGATCGTCAGATCGCTGCCGGCGCCGGCATCAAGGGTTGCCGCCGCCGGCGCCTGCAGACGCTCGGGCAGCGTTCCCTCTATTTTCGCGATCTGGCGGCGCAGGGAAAAAACAGTCTCCCGCGCCACGGCGGTCATCGCCATGACGGTCAGCTTCCACTCACAATTGTTCCTGTTATGTTCTCTAGGATTCCAGAGGCGATCCGAAGAGTCAAGCAGAGTCATGAGGAATTTATTCCTCCCCTGGGCGACACCGGCCTATAGGCGTCATTTGCCTGGATCAGTGCGAAAGCCTATATGCCGGGATCAAAGGACAAAGCATGGCCCGCATCTACAAGACCCGCACCTGGCATGGCGAACTCGCGCCCTCGATGGAGGAGCTGGAGTTCCTGGCGCTGGAGGCCTACGCCCATCTGCCGGAGGAATTTCGTAAGCTGACCGGCGAGATCATCATCCAGATCGCCGAATTCCCGACCGACGAGATCATGGACGATTTGTCGCTGGAGACGCCGTTCGACCTGCTCGGCCTGTTCGAGGGGCGCGGCATCGCCGAACGCTGGAACCCGCAAACCGGCGAAGGCCCGAACCGCATCACCCTCTATCGCCGCGCCATGCTCGACTACTGGGCCGAGAACGAGGAATCGCTGGGCGACATCGTCACCCACGTGCTGATCCACGAGATCGGCCACCATTTCGGCCTGTCGGACGATGATATGGAGAAGATCGAAGAGGCTGCTGAGTAGACCACTTTCGTCACCCTAGGGGTCTGCGCCGCCTCGCTTGGCTCCTTGCTTTACCCTAGGATGACGAAAAGAGAGGAGCCTCCGCGCTTTCCACCTACCAGTCGCTGAGCTTGGTATCCGGCCCGTATTCCTGGCCGTCGACATCCTTCACCACGGCCTGGCCGCAGCGCATGGTCTTGGCTTTCTTGTCATAGGCGTAGGTCGGCGAGCCGAACAGATGCCAGCCCTTGTTCAGCGCCGCCGTCACCTTATGGCAGAAGCTGGCGTCGTCCGGGGCGGTGAGAAAGCGGTAGAGTTTCATCGTCCAATTCCTGTCATGTATCCCAAGTCGACGAATATCATGCGCCGATGGCGGCGGCCTTCGCCAGCAGTTTTTCGGCCTGCGCCAGGTGCAGCCGCTCGACCATCCTGCCATTCAGCGCGATGACGCCCTTGCCGCTGTTTTGCGCCAGCGCGAAGGCATCCTTCACCGCGCGCGCCTCGGCCAGCGCCTGCGCCGACGGGGCGAAGGCACGGTTGGCGGCCTCGATCTGCGATGGATGGATCAGCGTCTTGCCGTCAAAGCCCATGGCGGCGGCCTGAGCGCACTCGCGCGCAAACGCATCCGGATCGCGAAAGTCGTTGAACACCCCGTCGAGCATGTCGAGGCCGCCGGCGCGCGCCGCCAGCAGCATCTGCATCAGCCATGGCAGGAGATAGGCGCGGTCCGGCGTTGCCAGCACGCCGGTATCCTTGATCAGGTCATTCGTTCCGGCAATGAAACAATCCAGCCGCGAGGCGGGGTCACGGCCGAGTTCGGCGATGGCGCCGATGTTGAGCATGGCCTTGGGCGTCTCGATCATCGCCCATAGTTTCACGGTGTCGGGAGCAAAATTGTCGTCCAGCACATCGCCGACCTCGAGCACGTCGCGCGGTGTGTCGACCTTTGGCAGCAGGATGCCGTCCGGTTCCGCCTTGGCGACGGCCGCAAGATCGTCAGTGCCCCATTCGCTGGACAGCGCATTGACGCGCACCACCATCTCGCAGCGTCGGCCATTGTGGTCGGCATCAGGGCGATTGGCGAAAATGCCAGCCAGTTTTTCGCGCGCGGCGATCTTGTCGGCGGGGGCAACGGCGTCCTCCAGATCGATGATGACGGCGTCGCAGACAAGCTGGGCGATCTTGGCCAGCGCCTTCTCGTTGGAGGCCGGGACATAGAGCACGGAGCGGCGCGGGCGGTAGGGTTCCATGTCCGATCTATGCCGCGTGTGGTTGGTCGAGGCAAGCGTCCGCCCGGTACCTGACACGCGCCAACCGCGAAAGCTTGCGCTGCGACCCTTTGGGCGCAAGGCGATGCGAGGCTTGCGCCTAGTGCCCTATGTCCGTTTGCGGCGGTTACCAGGTCGTTCCCCGCTCCGTCTCGGCTTCGCCGAGCCACCTCTGCCCCCTCCGGAGGGAGAGGGAAAGGAGCCTGGCTGGGGCGGCGCCAACGTCCGGAACCGATGGCGGGCAGCGCACCAGCCCTGCACGAAAACTGCACTCGCCTGCGGAAAATCTCCTCCGATCCGCCGCATCGCTTCCCTGCCAGCTTGCGAGACAGGCGGCATGCACAAGCGAGCAAAACCCCGTCTGCCCTATCGGCTGCGCAGTGAAGGCTGGTGGCTGGTCGACCCGCCACGCGCCAAGCCCGCCGCAATTGTCATCCCCTTTGTCCGCCCGCATCGCGCTCGGAAAATCCATGGCCGCGGTCCGCCAATCTTCCGACGTTATCCCTAGCGCTTATGCCTGCTGTTTCATCAACTTCGCCGTGCTGATCGCCAACTACAATGTCGACCATTCCGTTGAAATGACCGGCCAGGGCATTCCCCTCGACGCCTGGTATCTGCGCTCGCTCGGTCGGGGCGCGTTTCCGGCACTCGATCGCTTCTTCGATCATCAGAACAAGACCCCGGACGCGGGCGCTGTCCGCGAACTTGAAGGATTGCGGGCCAGCGACAGCGTCCAGCGGAACTGGCGTGGCTGGAGCTTTCGTGACTGGCGCCTGCTTCGATATCTCGACAGCAAGGGGTCGCTCGTGCTTCCTCAGCCTTCGCTACCTTCCTTGCCGGACCGCTGACCGATGCCGCATCACATTCTTGTCGCCGACGATGACCCGCATATCCGCGAAGTGATCTGTTTCGCGCTGGAAAAGGCCGGCATGAAGACGGCTGCCGTGTCCGATGGCGCCGCCGCCCTGCAGGCGATCGAACGGCACACGCCCGACCTTGTCGTGCTCGACATCGGCATGCCGGAGATGGACGGGCTGGAGGTCTGCCGGCGGCTGCGCCAGCGATCAGACGTGCCGGTGCTGTTCCTGTCCGCGCGCGACGAAGAGATCGACCGCATCCTCGGGCTCGAAATGGGCGGCGACGATTATGTGACAAAGCCGTTCAGCCCGCGCGAACTGGTCGCCCGCGTCAACGTCATCCTGCGGCGCGCCCGCCCGGCAGGGCCCGAACCGGTTGACGACAGGCAGTTTACCCATGGCAAGCTCACGCTAGTGCCGGCCAGCCATAGCGCCGGCTTCGACGGCCGGCCGCTTGCCCTGACCGGAATAGAATTCTCGATCCTGAAAGGGTTTCTGGCGCGGCCCACCCACGTGCTCGATCGCGACGCGGTGATGGCCAGTGCCTATGCCGGCAAGATCCATGTCGCCGACCGCACCGTCGACAGCCATATCCGCAACATCCGCGCCAAGCTGGCGGCGGTCGGATGCCTGGATGCCATCGAGACGGTACACGGCGTCGGCTTCCGGCTCGGCCGATGCGGCTGACGACCTCAAGCAAGTGGAGCGGCCGCAAATGGCGGCCGCGCCTCGCCACGGTCGTCGTCGCCATCCTGATCCTGGTGATGGCCTTGCCGCTGGTCGGCCTGTTCTTCTTCCGCCTCTACGAAAACCAGTTGATCCGCCAGACCGAGGCGGAGCTGATTGCGCAGGGTGCCGCCATCGCCGCCATCTATGCGCAGGAGGTGCGCGACGCCGGCATTTCACCGGAGAAGCTCGGCGTGCCAATGCCTGGGGCCAATGGCAGCGCGAGCCGAGGCGCCGATTCGCCTTATCGGCCGATCGAGCCGCAGCTCGATCTCGCCTCGGATTACGTGCTTGCGACCCGGCCGGCGGGGACGCCCGCGACGGCCGATCCAGCCTTCGCCGCGATCGGCGCGCGGCTGACCGGCATTCTCGACGCGACGCAGAAAACCACGCTGGCCGGCTTCCGGTTGCTTGATCCCACAGGTGTCGTCATTGCCGGGCGCGACGAGATCGGGCAGTCGCTTGCCGAGGTCGAGGAGGTGCGTGAGGCGCTCGCCGGGCGCTATGCCAGCGCGCTCAGGCTGCGCATCCCCAACCAACCGCCGCCGTCGCTCTATTCGGTCAGTCGCGGCACCAGGGTGCGCGTCTTCGTCGCGCTGCCGGTTGCCGTCGACGGCAAGGTCGCCGGCGTGGTCTATGTCTCGCGGACGCCCAACAACATCATAAAACATCTCTATGGCGAACGCGGCAAGGTGACAGCGGCGGCGATCGCCATCCTCGGCGGCACGCTGCTCATCGGCCTCGTCTTCCTGCGCACCGTCAGCCGGCCGATCTATGCGCTGATCGACCGCACCCAGCGCATTGCCGCCGGCGAGCGCGGCGCGATCCGGCCGCTCGACCATCATGGCACGCGCGAAATGGCCGAATTGTCCGCCGCCTTCCTCGACATGGCCGAAAAACTGCAGGCGCGCTCGGACTCGATCCAGACCTTCGCCACCCATGTCTCGCATGAACTCAAGTCGCCGCTGACGGCGATCCAGGGCGCTGCCGAACTGCTGCGCGATTCCGGCTCGGCGATGGACGATGACGAGCGGCGGCGCTTCTCCAACAACATCGTCACCGATGCCGGACGGCTTAATTTGCTGGTGCGGCGGCTGCTTGACCTGGCACGGGCCGAAAACCTTGCACCGAGCGGCGAAAGCACCTCGGTCGGTGCGGCGCTGGCGCTGCTTCCCGTCGACACCAGGCTCGCGGTTCGCGTCGAGGCCGGCGGCGATCTGGCCTTACGCATCTCGGCCGAGAACGGAGCAATCGTATTTGGCAATCTCATCGATAATTCGGCCAGGCACGGCGCGACGCAAGTTTCGATCACTGCCGCAAGCGCCGGTGGCAAGGCGACGCTGCTGGTCAGCGACGATGGCGCCGGCATTTCGCCAAGCAATCGGGCGCGCATTTTCGAGCCGTTCTTCACCACGCGCCGCTCTACCGGCGGCACCGGCATGGGGCTGGGCATCGTGCTGGCCCTCCTGAAAGCGCATGATGGTACGATCCGGTTGGTTGACACCGAGCGCGGCACGCGCTTCGAGATCACTTTGCCGGTCGCGTAAGACGGACGGCGGATCGGAGAAAAAATGCGCTACGACATCGTCATCATCGGCGGAGCCATCGTCGGGTCCTCAGTCGCCTACTATCTGCGCGAGGAAGGGTTTTCCGGCTCGATCGCCCTGATCGAACGCGACCCGCAATTCGCCCATGCGGCGACGACGCTGTCCATGGCCTCGATCCGCCAGCAATTCTCCATTCCGGAAAATATCCGCCTGTCGCAATTCACGCTGAAACTGTTCCGGCGGCTGAAGGAAGAATTCGGCGCCGAGGCCGATATCGGTTTTCGCGAGGGTGGCTATCTCATCCTTGCCGGCGAGGCCGGGCTGCCGATCCTGAAGGCCAATCACGCGGCGCAGGTCGCCGAGGGCGCAGACATCCTGCTCGAGAACGCCGACCAGCTGATGCGCCGCTTCCCCTGGCTGTCGGCCGAAGGCATCACCGCCGGCGCCTATGGCCGAAGCGGCGAAGGCTGGTTCGACGCCCATGCGATGCTGATGCTGTTCCGCAAGGCGTTGCGGGAGAAGAAGATCGACTTCATCAGCGCTTCGGTCTCCGGCATCGAGCGGCAGGGCGACCGCATCACCGGCGTCAGCCTCGACAATGGCGATCGGCTGGAGGCCGGCACCGTCATCAATGCCGCAGGGCCGAATGCCGGCAAGGTCGCCGCCCTTGCCGGGCTGGCGCTGCCGGTCGAGCCGCGCAAGCGCAACGTCTTCGTCTTCGAGGCGCGCGAGAAATATGCCGACATGCCGCTGCTGGTCGATCCCTCCGGCATCTATGTCAGGCCGGAAGGCTCGGTCTACCTCACCGGCGGCGCCGAGCCGGAAGAGGGTGACGGCCCGGCCAATGCCGGGGATTTCGAGGTCGACTGGCCGCTGTTCGAAGAGGTGATCTGGCCGGTGCTGGCGACCCGCATCCCGGCCTTCGAGGCCATCAAGCCGACGCGCGCCTGGGCCGGGCACTATGACTACAACACGCTCGACCAGAACGCGGTGATCGGCCCGCACCCCGAGGTGGCGAATTTCCTCTTCGCCAACGGATTCTCCGGCCACGGCCTGCAGCAGGCGCCGGCGGTCGGCAAGGCGCTGGCCGAGTTGATCGTACATGGCGGCTACCGGACGATCGACTGCTCGGCGTTTGGGTATAGCCGGGTTGCCGAGGGAAGGGCGTTCCGGGAATTGAACGTGATTTGAGGCGGGGCGGGCATGCCTCTCCCTTCTCCCACAAGGAGAGAAGGAAAAAGCGTCTACGCCATCATCGCATCAACCTTAAGGGCATCGCCAAGCGCATTGCCTCCGGCCGTGTTGTCGAAGATGCCCCAGACCTCGGCACCCGCAGCGGCCGCTGCCTCCAATTGTCGGCTAAATCGGGCGAGATTTTCGGCGTCGTAATCGGAGTAATAGACGCGCGGCGCGCCGTGCCAGCGGAAGTAGGCGAGGCCAGGCCAGCCGCCCGGCACCGCGGCAGATGGCACCGGAGCGGGGTCGGCGGCGACACGCGCAATCCGGCGATCGGCCAGAAGCGCTTCAGCGTCCGGTTCGAACCAGCCGGGATGCCGCGGCTCGCAGACCAGCCTGGCCTTTGTTCGCCTGCTGTCGAAGAAACGGCGCGCGACAACCGGCTCGAAGGGCAGGCTCGGCGGCAGCTGCACCAGAAGCACGCTCAGCTTTGCGCCGAGGCCTTCGACCTGCTGGAGAAAGCTTTCCAAAAGCTCGTCGCAGTCGACGAGACGGCGCTCATGGGTGATCGCCTTCGGCAGCTTGACGGCGAAGCGAAAGTGCTCCGGCACGGCGCGCGCCCAGCGCTCGTAGGTCTCGCGGCGATGCGGCTTGTAGAAGGACGTGTCGATCTCGACGATCGGAAAATGCCGGCCGTAGCGTTCGAGATGCGATCCGGGTTGCGGAAAATCTTGCTGGTATCGTGTCGGAATGCCCCAGCCGGCCGTGCCTATGAAACATGCCTGTTTTGCCATGCATTGGATGTGGACCGGACGAGGTCCGGGTCAAGGCGGACAAAGGGTATGCAAAGCAGCGACCCGCGGCTCACGCAGCAACCCGCCTTCCGGTCTCGACGTGCGCTTGAAGCCAGGCCAGTACCTGTGCCCAGCCCTCGGCATGTTCGGTCGCCGCCTCATGCAGCCCGGCAAAGCCGCCATGGCAGATGGTAACGCGCGTGCCATTGGCGACGGGCTGCAGCAGCCAGGCGGCCGTGGTTTGCCGCCGGCCAAGCGTAGGATGGTCCCACTCATAGGCCCGCGTCTGCACGATCCGGCGCGGCGCTTCGATTTCGAGGAACTCGCCGCTGGCCGGCAGGTCCATGCCGTCAGCCGTGCGGACAATAACGGTCCAACGGCCGCCGACGCGCGGGTCGGCCGACCAGTCTACCATCCGGTAGGTCTCGGCTGACCCCCACCATTGCTCTACCTCCTTGCCGATCAGCGCCTCGAAGATGCGTTCCGGAGGTGCTTCCATCTCGGCGGACGTCATGACAGTCTCGCCATTGGTCATGCTCCGTACCCTGAGAGCGTGCATCATGGATGTCTCCACGGATTTGTTTCGCCAGCGAAACGAGCCCTCATCCTTTCGATGGCGGGCGCTCGAACCCCTTGCCGGTCTCGAGCAGGCTCTTGAGGCTGGCCAGCACCAGCGGCCAGCCCATGGCAACGTTGCCGATCAGCTTGTGCGGCCCGTCCGCTTCATGGGTGACGGCAAGCTTCATCAACTCGCCTTCCTGTTCGATGGCGAAGGTGCAGCGCGTATAGCCGTCTTCCCTGATCTCGGGCATCCATTCATTACGCCATTTTATGACCAGGCGTCGCGGCGGGTCGATCTCGAGGATCTCGCCGCTGTCGGCGACTCGCCCGTCAGGGAAGATCAGCTTCCAGCTGGAGCCCACTTTCCAATCGCTCTCCTGATAGGAGCAGAGGAAAAACTGCCGGTTGAACTCCGGGTCGGTCAACGCTTCCCAGAGCTTTTCGGGCGTGGTTCGGATATAAGTCACATAAACGAAGCTGTTGCTCATCAGTCTTCCCTTTCGAGGCGTTTCTTCAGCTCGCTGAGGGCGGTCAGCCGCCCCCGCTCGAATTTGCCGATCCAGCGTTCGGCGATCTCATTGATCGGAACCGGATTGAGGTAGTGCTCCTTCTCTCGGCCCCGGCGGATGGTGGTGACGAGGTTTGCTTCCTCCAGGATCGCCAGGTGCTTGGTCACCGCCTGGCGGGTCATGGCCATCTCAGCGCACAGCGCATTCAGCGTCTGCCCATTCCTGGCATGGAGGCTGTCCAGCAATTGCCGGCGTGTCGGGTCCGCCAGGGCGCGAAAGGCTGCATCCATGCTCATGGCTTTAATATGCAACCAAATGGTTGCATGTCAAGCGGCAAGATGCCCGTTGTTGGCCGTAGGCGGGAGAAGAAATCAGCGCTTGCGGGAGATCCAGAAGGCGTCGGGCATACGTTTCATGCCGATGCGTTCGTAGAAGCCGACAGCGTCGGGCATCGAGATCAGGCTGATGGCGACCGACGGTCCGAGCTGCCGGGCAACCTCGTCCATCAGCCCCTTGCCAATGCCCAGGCCTTGCGCCTTGGCCGAGACGGCGAGATCGGAGATGTAGCAGACCCAGGAAAAGTCGGTCAGGCAGCGGGCAACGCCAATCAGCGGCTTGGCTTCCATGTCGAGAGGGGGCATGTCGAGAGGGGGCATGTCGAGAGGGGCCATGTCGAGGGGGGCCATGTCGAGACGGGCGGTCACGATCAGGTTGGCGCCTTCCATCATCGCCTTCAGCCTTGCCTCGTCATCGACGGGCCTGACTTCGCCGAGACCGGATTCCACCAGCACGCGGCGGAATTCGGGAATGCCGAGCGTCGGTTCGCGCGCGTAGAGGACGTGGGCGTTTTCTGCCATGGGACCAGACTGCACCATCGGGCGGCGATTTCGAAGCCGTTTTTGTGCGGCAACCCTCTTGCCGGCACCCACAAACAGTTGCCTTTTATTTGCGCGCGGCTTTGTGTAAACCGGGCCTCAGCAAATCCCCCGCAACGAAAAACACGGGCCAAAGCCATGGAAAAATTCACCAAGCTCACCGGCGTCGCCGCTCCCATGCCGATCGTCAATGTCGACACCGACATGATCATTCCGAAGGATTATCTCAAGACGATCAAGCGCACCGGGCTTGGCACCGGCCTGTTCGCCGAGATGCGCTACAATGACGACGGTTCGGAAAATCCGGATTTCGTGCTCAACAAGCCGGCCTACCGCAAGGCGCAGATCCTGGTCGCCGGCGACAATTTCGGCTGCGGCTCGAGCCGGGAACACGCGCCATGGGCGCTGCTCGATTTCGGCATACGCTGCGTCATCTCGACCTCGTTCGCCGACATCTTCTACAACAACTGCTTCAAGAACGGCGTGCTGCCGATCACCGTCAGCCCCGAGGACCTGGAGAAGCTGATGGACGACGCCTCGCGCGGCTCCAACGCCACTCTGTCGGTCGATCTCGAAGCCAAGGAAATCCGTGGTCCGGACGGCGGCGTGGTCACATTCGACCTCGACGATTTCAAGCGGCACTGCCTGCTCAACGGGCTCGACGATATCGGCCTGACCATGGAAAAAGCCGGCGCCATCGCCTCGTTCGAGAAGAAGAACGCCGAACTGCGCCCCTGGGCCTGAGCGGCGAATAGACCGGTCCTTTCGGGCCGAGCGGCGACCGAGGGAGGGACAGTCATGACACGTTTGCTTCTGGCCGGCGTTTGCGCTTCGGCGGTGATGTTTCTGACGATCGCGGGCGCGCATGCACAGACCGGCACTGACGATGCGTCCGGCGCCGCCGACCAGGGCGCGTCAAGCACGGGCAACGTGGCGCTGGCCGAGGATGACAAGCAGGCGCCGATCCCGTTCGAGGGCGGTCAGCTGACCATCACGCAGCCGGAGCAGGACGGCGAAAAGGTGCTGGCCTATGACGGCAAGCAACTGGCCAGCAACTACGATGTCTTCTTCGACAAGATCGTGGAGGTCGGCGGCATCAAGGTGGCGCTGTTCAATGTCGGCGATGGCGGCAATCAATGCGGCCCGGCGACGGTGATCGTCTGGAAGCCAGAAGGCGGCGAGATCCAGGGCACCACGGTCGAGCAGGACGAGTGCGGCGCGCCGCCCTCCGCGGTGTCCGACAACGCCATTTATTTCGTGCCGTATCTCCTGCCGGGGGACCAGAAGCCGGCGCTGCAGTGGTCGCCGACGGATGGGCTGACGATTTCGGGCAATCTCACCTACATGCCGGAACCCGGCACCGACTGGAAAGACATTGATCCGGAAAAGTACCAGAACATCATCGACGCCTTCCACAATGAGGCCGTCTACAAGGAAGCCGAAAAACTGCTCGGCAAGGACATGCCCGACATGGCGACCAGCCTGCTGGTCGGCGGCGGCACGGAAAAGACCGCGTCCGGCGCCTTTTACGCCAGCGGCTGCGTGCCGCATGATTGCGGCGGCAATGACGGTTTCATGGCGGTCGACCCGGCCAAGCATCAGCTCTATTTCGCCCGCCGCGGCGACAATGGCCAGCCGAACGCCTGGCCGGCGGTGGCGACATGGCCGGCCGACGTGAAGGAGGCGCTGGACAAGGCGCTGGGGTCGGCGAATTAGCTAAAGCATTTCCGGCGAAAACAGGGCGAGGCGAATTTCCTCCGGCTTACGCGCGACAACCGTCCATTGTTGCCGACGCGCGCAGGACTGCGGTTTATACGCCGTTCTTCCTTTGAGTGCCGCCGATCGCCGGCGCGGAGATCGAGGATCGCCTTCTGCCCAACCCGCGTCAACGGCGATATTCGTGGGGCAAATGGAACCAGATCGGCCGCGCGGCGTCATAGAAGCAGCTTCGCGCTGCAGTGCCTGGAGTAAATTGATGGTCAGGCTCGTTCTTCTGGCGCTTGTTTTGTTCGCCTTCGCAGCTGGCGCCACGGAGGCGGCAAAGCTGGACGCAGCCGCCGTCAACAATGCTCAATTCGGCGACGCCGCAACGAACGGCGTCGATGCGACCGCGCTGAAGGCGCAGATCCTTTTGGATCGCGCGCGGTTCTCGCCTGGCCTCATTGACGGCCACCAGGCGGAGAACTTCACCAAGGCGGTTCGGGCATTTCAGGCGGCCAACGCTCTGCCCGCCGATGGCAAGCTCAACCGGGAGACCTGGGACAAGCTGGTCGCAACCTCACCAGGCCCGGTTCTTGTGAATTACGAGCTGACGCGCAAGGACGTGCGTGGACCGTTTACCAAGCGCATTCCGGCCGGTATGGAAAGAATGGCTCGCCTGCGCAGGCTCGGCTATCGCAGTTCGCTGGAACGGATCGCAGAGCACTTCCACATCAGCGAACAATTGCTGCGAAGGCTCAACCCGGGCATCAGCTTCAGGGGGGCGGGCGCAAAGTTGCTGGTGCCGGCTATCGCCCGAGGCGATCCGCCCGCAGCCGTTGCGAACGTCGAAGTCGACAAGGCCGCGCGCGAAGTTCGCGTTCTCGACAATTCCGGCAAAGTGGTTTCGGTCTACCCCGCCTCGATTGGAAGCGAAGAGAAGCCGGCGCCGAGCGGCGAGGCACAAGTCACACGCGTGGTCCACAATCCCACCTATCACTATGATCCCAACTTCGCCTTCAAGGGGGTCAAAACCAAAAGACCCTTCACCATCGCTGCCGGGCCTAACAATCCTGTCGGATCGGTCTGGATCGATCTGTCCATTGAAAGTTACGGGATTCACGGCACGCCCGAACCAGGCAAGATCGGGAAGACTTTTTCGCATGGTTGCATCAGACTGACCAATTGGGATGCCGAAGACCTGGCCCTTGAGGTGCACAAAGGCACAAGGGTTGTCTTCACCGGAGAAACGGCTGAATCGGCCAACGACCAACCGGGCTGACGCATGACGGGCAATGCGGACCCCTGAGCCGGTGCCGGGGCCGCACGGAGAGCACCTCACGTTAGCCGGCGCACGAGCTGGCACATCGACGTCACAGGTCCTGCACCGTCGATCCATTCGTCTTGGCCCTTGGCGGGATCGCGTTTTCCCCACAGAGTAGCTGCAACCATGCGAGGTCCTTCATGCGCAAGCTCATCTCCACCGGTTCGCCGTTCGAAAAGACCGCCGGCTATTCGCGTGCGGTGGTACAGGGCGACTGGTGTTTCGTCTCCGGCACCACCGGCTATGACTATGCGACCATGACGATGCCGGACACGCTCGAGGCGCAGACGCGCAACTGCCTGGCGACGATCGGCAAGGCGCTGAAGGACGGCGGCTTTGACATGGCCGATGTGGTGCGGGCGCATTACTACGTCACCGACCAGGCTTTCGTGGACGTGGTCTTCCCGATCCTCGGCGAGACGTTCGGCGACATCAGGCCGGCGGCGACCATGATCGTGTGCCAGCTCAACAAGCCGGAAATGAAGATCGAGATCGAGGTGACGGCGCTACGGCGTACGGCCTGAGGAGACCTACGCCATGAAGGTCAGGCGCATCGTGGCCAATATCGAGACACTGAACGCGACGGCAGCGAACCGTTTCTATCATGACGTGCTTGGCCTCGACATCCTGATGGATCAGGGCTGGATCGTAACCTACGGTTCCGAGGAGACGATGCAGGTGCAGGTCAGTTTCATGGCGCAAGGCGGGTCCGGTACGCCGGTGCCGGACCTGTCGATCGAGGTCGATGACGTCGATGCGACGCTCGAGGCCATGAAGGCCGCCGGTTTCGCCATCGAATACGGACCGGCCGACGAACCCTGGGGCGTCCGGCGCTTCTATGTGCGAGATCCCCTTGGCCGGCTGGTCAACATTCTCTCGCATCGGTGAGGGCATGTTCCGTGGGGCTATGGCTTGGATTCCGTGACATGTCGGCGGGACAGAGGGGGGCGCGAAGGATCGCTGCTTGGCCACTGTTCAGCACCGCTGCGTCCTTACGGCTTGCGCTGCAACCGCTTGGCGTTTAGCAAGGCCGCGGTCGCACAGCGCCGCGCGCCTCCTTGGCGCGCAAAGGACGCTGTGCAAAATCGAAACGCAATCTTTCTGGGACGGCTCTCCATGGCAACGAAGCATCTTTTCCTGCTCCCCGGCGACGGCATCGGCCCCGAGGCCATGGACGAGGTCAAGAAGCTGATCGCGGCCATGAACGCAAAGCTCGGCAGCGGCTTCGTCACCGATGAGGGCCTGGTCGGCGGCTGTGCCTACGATGCGCATGGCGCGGCGATTTCCGATGCCGATATGGAAAAAGCGATGGCCGCGGACGCTGTGCTGTTCGGTGCCGTCGGCGGGCCGAAGTGGGATGCCGTGCCTTACGAGGTGCGGCCCGAGGCCGGCCTGCTTCGGCTGCGCAAGGACATGGAGCTGTTCGCCAATCTGCGCCCGGCGATCTGCTACCCGGCGCTGGCCGCCTCGTCCTCGCTGAAGCAGGAAGTGGTCGAAGGCCTCGACATCCTGATCGTGCGCGAGCTGACCGGCGGCGTCTATTTCGGCGAGCCCAAGCAGATCATCGATCTCGGCAACGGCCAGAAGCGCGGCATCGACACGCAGGTCTACGACACGTTCGAGATCGAGCGCATTTCGGGCGTCGCTTTCGAGCTCGCGCGGACCCGCAAGAACCACGTCACCTCGATGGAAAAGCGCAACGTCATGAAGTCTGGCGTGCTGTGGAACGAGGTCGTCACCCAGACCCACAAGGCGCGCTATTCCGACGTCAAGCTCGACCACATGCTGGCCGACGCCGGCGGCATGCAGCTGGTGCGCTGGCCAAAACAGTTCGACGTCATCGTCACCGACAATCTGTTCGGCGACATGCTGTCCGACATCGCCGCCATGCTGACCGGCTCGATCGGCATGCTGCCGTCGGCCTCGCTCGGCGCTCCCGACGTGAAGACCAAGAAGCGCAAGGCGCTCTACGAGCCGGTACACGGCTCGGCCCCCGACATCGCCGGCAAGGGCATCGCCAACCCGATCGCCATGATCGCCTCCTTCGCCATGTGCCTGCGCTATTCCTTCGGCATGGTCGATGAAGCCGACAAGCTTGAAGGCGCTATCGCCGCCGTGCTCGACCAGGGCCTGCGCACCAAGGATATTTTCTCCCCCGGCAAGACCGAGGTTGGTACGGTCGAAATGGGCGACGCGATCATCGCCAAGTTCCTGGGATAATCAGCGGATCTCGCCGGCAAGCTGCTGCAGCAGGCCGACGAGCTGCGCCTCCTCCACAGGTTCGAAGAAGGCCGCGTCGGCGGTCTCGACGGCGACGATCGCTTGCTGTGCCGCAGCCACCCCGGCGGCGGTGACGCGGATCACCTTGGCTCGGGAATCCCGGGGGTCGGCCTCGCGTGCAATCAATCCCTTGGCCTCCAGCCGGGCGACGACGTCCGAGGTCATCTTCACCTCGGTGCCGGCCTGGGCGGCGAGCTGCACCTGGTTGGGCGGTTCGCCATTTCGGCCGAGCCACATCGCCGAGGCGAGCAGCACGAACTGGACATGCGTCAGGTCGAGCGGCGCCAGCGCCGCCGTCATGACACGCTGCCAGCGCATTGTGGTCCGCCAGAGCAGCAATCCGGGGCTCTCCGACGGCCCACCCTTGAAGCGGGTGTCCAGTTCAGCCACGGTTCGCCAACGCCTCCGCCTGCTCGAACAGCCTGGCCATCGACACGTCGAAATCGCCGCTGATCTGGGGCCCGAGTTCCGGGCCGACCTCGGCGGCCGAAGGGCCTGATATATCGAGCCGGTGCGTCACCTGCGTGCCGCCTTCGACGGGCACCAGCGTGTGCCGGAACAGCAGCGTGGTGTCATCGAACGAAGTTTCGTCGGCATAAGTCACGTTTTCGACGAGATCGACGATGGTCGATTCGAACGTGTCCTGACCGACCGGCGTCACCGAGACGCGGGTGCCCTTGGCGAACGGCCCGTGCAGCACGAAAGTGTCGGACCCCTCATAGGTCAGGCGGCCTTCATGCAAGGCCTTGAGCGCGTTCCAGATGGCTCGCGCCGGAAGCGGGGAAGTCGCGGTGTATTCATTGGTCCACATCGTCTTGCTCCACTGGTTTATTTAATCTGCACACAGACTATCTGTGCGCGGATTAAATTGCAAGCGGAATCTTCATCTGTGACGAAGATCGGCTGAACCGTCGTTTTTGGAGTGACTTTTCTCGGGACCTGACCGCTAAATCCTGACCCCAGCAGGCACCGGTCCCCACTGGTTTTCATGCGCCTGGGTCGGGATCAGCGCGAACACCAGGATCATCAGGCTGCCGATGCTGGGGATCAGGATCACCAGATAGAGCCAGCCCGAAAGGCCGATATCATGCAGCCGGCGCACGGTCATGCCGAGACCGGGCAGGAGCGTCACCAGGAGGAAGGTGCCGCAGAGGCCGACCGTCACCGCCGCCGAGACATCTGTGTCGAAATTGCCCATTTCGATATCGGTGAAGATGCCGATGCCGCCGGTGATGAGCAGGCAGACCACCCAGAACAGGCAGTAGCCCCAATATTCCTTGCGGCGGGCGCGGCCGGCGAAGTTGAAGTAGTTCCGCGTCAGGCCACGCCAGAAATAGCCCCAGAGATCACTGGGTTCGGCGGTTGCGCTCTCGCTGGATCGGCCGAAATGCTGTGCCTGCGGTGCGCGGGCCGCGGGTGCGGTGCCGGCTGGAGCCGGAGCGGCGTTTATGCCGGCGGCCACGGTCGAGCTCGCGGTGGTTTGGCCGGCGATCGAAAAGACGTCGCGCGCCTGGCCGCCGCCCGGCTGGAACTCGACCGCTGTCCCGTTGGGCATGGCGGTTTGCCGGCGCAGGTTCTCGCGGGTGAAGGTGTAGCGGTTGCCATCGGCGCCGGTGATGAAGCCGAAGCCCTGATCCTCGTCATAGTGAAGCACTTCGCCGCGCATCGCCCGCTCCCTTGTCGCCACGTCCCTGCCAAGATGTGGCACAGGGCCGAACCGATGGGCAAGCCGCCCATAAGCTACCGCCTTCGCGGCAAATGACGCAAAAATCAGCAGCGAGGCTTTCGCGTCGGTCTTACGACGGCCGCTTCTTCGTCTTCTTGTGCTTAGGCGCGCCGGTATTTTCGAATTTCGGCTTGCCCGGCTTTTTCGCCCACGGCTTTGCCTCATGCGCGGCTGCCGGGCGCTGGTCGGCGGAAGCCGGTGCACGCTTCTCGAACTTGCGCTTCGGCGCATTCGGGTCGAACGGCGCCTTGCCGCGATGCGGCTTCTTGTCCGGGCTCGGCGGCTGGTAGCCGGCCCGCGACAGGTCCGGCGTGCCGTCCAGCCGCTTGACCACGATGTTGCCCTGCAATTTGCGGTCGGGCCCGATCGCGGCGAGAAAACGCTCGGCCCAGTCGGCGGCGATCTGCACGAACGTCTCTTCCGGCTGCATCTTGATGGCGCCGATCTCGCGCTTGGAAATGCTGCCGGCACGGCACAGCATCGGGATCAGCCAGCGCGGCTCGGCATTCTGGCGGCGCCCCACCGACAGCGAAAACCAGACGCTGTCGCCGAAATCGTCGCGGCGGCTGGGCGCCTCGTCGCGATGGGCGAATTTTTCGCCCGCCCCTCTTTCACGCGATGGTGTGAAAGGCGCGGCGTCCATGAGATCCTCGGGCGCCGAGCGGCTGGCGCGGCACTGGCGCACGAAAGCGGCCGCCACCTGTTCGGCGCCATGCCGGCTAAGAAGCGCGTCGATGAACGCACGCTCGTCGTCCTTCACCGGTTCGTCGAAAGCCGGATCGGCAAGGATGCGCTCGTCGTCGCGCCGCATCACGTCGTCGGCCGAGGGCGGGCTCGCCCATGTCGCCGTCAGCTTGGCGCTTTGCAGCAGCCGCTCGGTGCGCCTGCGGGCGCTATTGGGCACGATCAGCGCGCTGACGCCCTTGCGTCCGGCACGTCCGGTGCGGCCGCTGCGGTGCAGCAGCGTTTCCGGATTGGTCGGCAGGTCGGCGTGGATCACCAGTTCGAGGTTGGGCAGGTCGATGCCGCGCGCTGCCACGTCGGTGGCGATGCAGACTTTCGCGCGGCCGTCGCGCATCGCCTGCAGCGCATGGCTGCGTTCGTTCTGGCTGAGTTCGCCCGAGAGCGCGACGACGGAAAAATTGCGGTTGTTGAAGCGGGCCGTGAGATGATTGACGGCGGCACGGGTGTTGCAGAACACCAGCGCGTTCTTGGCCTCATAGAAACGCAGCACGTTGATAATGGCGTTCTCGCGGTCGGCCTGGGCGACATTCAGCGCCCTGTATTCGATGTCGAGATGCTGCTTTTCCTCGCCGGCGGCCGAGATGCGCACGGCATCGCGCTGATAGCCCTGGGCGAGCGTGGCGATGGAGCGCGGCACGGTGGCGGAAAACATCAGCGTGCGACGGTCGGCCGGTGCGGCATCGAGAATGAATTCGAGGTCCTCGCGAAAGCCGAGATCGAGCATCTCGTCGGCCTCGTCCAGCACCACGGCCTTGAGCGTCGACATGTCGAGTGAATTACGGGTGATGTGGTCGCGCAGCCGGCCGGGCGTGCCGACGACGATATGGGCGCCGCGCTCCAGCGTCCGCCGTTCGGTGCGCATGTCCATGCCGCCGACGCAGGATGCCACCGTGGCGCCGGTCGGCTCGTAGAGCCATTCGAGCTCGCGCGTCACCTGCAGCGCCAGTTCGCGCGTCGGCGCCACCGCCAACGCCAGCGGCGCCGCTGCCGGGCCGAAACGTTCCGCGCCGTCGAGCAGCGTCGGCGCCAGGGCAAGGCCGAAGGCGACGGTTTTGCCCGAGCCGGTCTGTGCCGACACCAGAGCGTCGGCCTGCCCGAGCTCCAGCACCGCCTTCTGCACCGGTGTCAGGTCGGAATAACCGCGTTTCTCCAGCGCTTGTGCCAGCGCGGGAACAATACCTTCGAAGTTGGACATCTCATTCTTTCGGAATTCAGGGTTCTGCGCTCATCATGGAGCACAAGCCGGGGCTGGCGCCGTGTCAGCCAAACAAACTTGGCCGTTCGTACTTCCTGCCGCCCTTTTTGTACAGGGCAGGCGCGCAGCGCCAAGACGGTTGAGGGGTGTTCCAGCGGAGTGAGGCGTTGGTGTTCCCTGGAGCACCCCCATCCGACCTCGCTTCGCTTCGCGAGGCCACCTTCTCCCACAAGGGAGAAGGGAGAACCGCGTTGCGCCCCGCGATTGACTCCTGCGGCAAACCGCGTAAAAGCCGGCATCGAACGGGATCAATCTCGATGCGCGGCCTTTTGATGGCTCTTCTTGCCTTCGACGTCCCCGGCCACATCAGTGGGGCCGGACGCGTTGGTGCATCTTACCGTTCGACCAAAACTATGGCCAAAACCACCACCAAAACGGTGTGATTCCCTTGGCCTAACCACCCTCTCCCGGGTCCGGCCCGGGGGACGGAACCCGCACTTGGCCGGCGGGTTTTCTCCAAGAACCAAGCGGAGAGGGACAGGAGATTTCTATGAGTTTCAAGGTTGCAGTCGTCGGCGCCACGGGCAATGTGGGCCGGGAAATGCTCAACATTCTGGAAGAGCGCGGCTTTCCGGTCAGCGAAGTCGTGGCGCTCGCCTCGCGGCGCAGCATGGGCACGGAAGTGTCGTTCGGCGACCGCACGCTGAAGGTCAGGCCGCTCGACCAGTATGATTTTTCCGACACCGACATCTGCATCATGTCGGCCGGCGGCAACGTCTCCAAGGAGTGGTCGCCGAAGATCGGCAAGCAGGGCTGCGTCGTCATCGATAATTCATCGGCCTTCCGCTACGACCAGGACGTGCCGCTGATCGTGCCCGAGGTGAACCCGGACGCGATCTCGCTGTTCACGCGCAAGAACATCATCGCCAACCCGAACTGCTCGACGGCGCAGCTCGTCGTGGCGTTGAAGCCGCTGCATGATGCCGCCACCATCAAGCGCGTCGTCGTCGCCACCTACCAGTCTGTATCCGGCGCCGGCAAGGAAGGCATGGACGAACTGTTCACGCAGACGCGCGCCGTGTTCGTCGCCGACCAGGTCGACGTCAAGAAGTTCACCAAACGCATCGCCTTCAACGTCATCCCGCATATCGATGTCTTCCTCGACGACGGCTTCACCAAGGAAGAGTGGAAGATGGTCGCCGAGACCAAGAAGATGCTCGACCCCAAGATCAAGCTGACGGCGACCTGCGTGCGCGTGCCGGTGTTCATCGGCCATTCGGAAGCGGTCAACATCGAGTTCGAGAAGCCGATCACCGCCGACGAGGCGCGCGACATCCTGCGTGAAGCGCCTGGCTGCCAGGTCTTGGACAAGCGCGAGGATGGCGGCTACATCACGCCGCTGGAATCAGCCGGCGAGGATGCCACCTTCATCTCGCGCATCCGCGAGGATTCGACCGTCGACAACGGCCTGTCGATGTGGATCGTCTCCGACAACCTGCGCAAGGGCGCGGCGTTGAACGCGGTGCAGATCGCCGAACTGCTGGTCGAACGCGGGTTGATCCAGCCGAAGAAGAAGGCGGCTTAGTTTTCGCTCACGGGCCGTATCGCCGCTGCCGCGGCGGGCCCTCCGCGAGGGCGCCGGACGACCGGCGGCCCGCCGTCGCGGGCTCGGCCTTTCGGCCGGATGCCTTTCCTTCTCCCCGTTTACGGGAGAAGGTGCCCGAAGGGCGGATGAGGGGCAGCGCCGGCCATACCGATTTGGCGCTGCCGAGTCATGAGATTAGCCGTCAAAGCCGCTCTGCGCCGATTTCAACTCGCGCTGTCCATACTCAGTTCGCGCAGCACCGCCATCGCCTCCTCCGCCCGCCCGGCCGGCACAAACAGATGGTCGTGGTAAAAACCCGAGACTGGATTGACGCCCATGCCGGCGGCGGCGAGGCGTGCGGTGATGGCGGCGAGGAAGCCGACGGCTTCGAGCGATGAGTGGATGTTCAGCGTGATCATCCGGCAGCGGAACGAAGCCTCCAGCCCCGTGGTCCGGGCGGCTTCCTCGGTCACGATCAGCGTCGTGCCCTCGCGCTCGCGAAACACCATCACCGGCTCCAGGCCTTCGGGCTGCGGCACGTGCGGCGCCAGCGTGGCAAAGACATAGGTGCCATCAAGCAATTCCGGCGTCATCGACGCCAACAATGTCCTCAGATCGGTCTCGCCGGTCATTTGTCGTCTCGCCTGGTGCACTGCCCGCTCCTCAATAGCCCGCCATGGACGAATGCCGATAGCTCTGCTGGCAGCAGAGTCGCAGCATGGTGGAAATCGGCGCCAAGACAAATCCAGACCCCTGTCGGATCGCCGCCTCACGGCACGTCCTTGGTTCGACCCCGCTGAAAACGGGGCTAACCATCAGGAGGGACCACCAATGAGCATTTCTCAAACCGCGCCTGTCTCGTCCGGCGCCCTGTGGACCGGCCGCGTGCTCAGCGGCCTCATCATCCTGTTCATGATCTTCGACGGCGCCATCAAGCTGCCACCGCTCGATATCGTCACCCGGACGATGGTGCCGCTCGGCTGGCCGGCCGACGCCAATGTCGCGCGCATGCTGGGCATTATCGGCCTGGTCTCGACCGCGCTCTACACCCTGCCGCGCACCTCCGCGCTCGGCGCCATCCTGCTCACCGCCTATATGGGCGGCGCCATCGCCACCAATGCGCGTATCGGCAGTCCGCTGTTTTCGCACACGCTGTTCGGCGTCTATCTCGGCATCATCCTTTGGGGCGGCCTCTATCTGCGTGACCCCAAAGTGCGCGCTCTGATCCCGTTCAGCCGGTAGCCGTTCCGCGCCAATCGCTGCCAGGTGTCGTCGCGATCTTCATTCTTCTCGGGATCAAATTAGCCGTCTGAGAGTTAGGGACTTGGCGGCGAGACGGCGATCCGCATGTGAGAGGAACGACAAATGAAGAGAATCCTGACCATTCTGGTACTGACGACGGCGCTCGGCGCCTGTTCGCAAACGGAAAAAGGTGCTGCCGTCGGTGGCCTCGGCGGTGCCGCGGTTGGCGCGGCGGTCGCCAATAATCCGGTGCAAGGCGCGGTTGTCGGCGGTGCCGTCGGAGCCGTAGCCGGTGCGCTGATCGGCCGGGCCAGCGAACCGGGCCGTTGCCGCTATCGCGACCGCAATGGCCATACCTATGTCGATCGCTGCCCAAGCGGCTATTGAACGACCGCATGCCAAAAATGAAGAGCAAACGGCGGGCTTTTGACCCGCCGTTTTCGATCGATGAATTGGCTGCAACTCGTTTGAGGCACTATCACGGCGCGCGCTACAGGAGCTCCCGGACGTATCGCCAGGCGTCCCGCCCCAAACCCGCGTCGGCGCGGTCATTGCCGCCATGGGCATGCGAGCTTGAGCGCGGCGTGTTTTCACCCGGCAGGAGAATGCGGTGGCCGGCGTCGGGAGCCGAAACGAGGCGCGTGGCCTTTCCGGCGTCTTTTCGACGCCGGACGATCGATCGAGCAAAATCCAGGGATGGCCACAGGGCGTCGCCGCCGCCCGCGACCAGCACGATCTCCGCCGAAATAACCTCGACGGGAATGGCGGCCCTGTCCGCTTCCTGTTTGAATCTTGCCAGGCAGTGTTCGAAAAGCCCTCGATAGGACACAAGGCCATCGAGGTAGCATGCCTTCCAATCCGGGTCGGTTGGAACAAACGGGCATGGAACCCCGTTCAGCGTCCATGACGACCGCTCGGGCCAACTGATGCCGTCGCGGCTAGGCCCGATGTTGCCCCAGACCACCGATGTCGGGCTGATCGCGACCACCGCATCGATGCGCGGGTCATGCGCTGCCGCGAGCAAGGATGCCTCGGCGCCCTTGGATGTGCCGACATAGACGATGCGCCGGCACCCCAATCCGACAAGCCAGTCGGTCGCGGCGAAAAACGTCTCCAGGGGGATTTCGCATATGCCTGGGACCTGGCCTTCGCCGCCGAACCAGCGGAGGGCAAGGGCAGAGACGCCCACATCGGCAAACAGTCGTGCGCGCTCGACATCGACGCGGCCGCTCGATCCGCTCAACACCACGACACCTGTCGTGGCATCGACGCATCGCAACAGGGTTCCGGCGACGCCGCCGGACAGGATTTCCTCCGCGACTGCTCGTTCGTCCATCCGATCCTCAGCCGGAAATCAGAAGCTTTCCCAAGGAAAAATCAGAAGCTTTCCCAAGGAAACAGCAAAGGGCAGGTGAGTGACAATTGCAAACAGCAAAACGGCGGGCACAGGCCCGCCGTTCTGTTTGCGCAAGGAATAGGAAGCGATTACTCGGCGGTGGCGGCTTCCGCTTCGGCTGGTGCGGCAGCGGCCGCGGCGACGGCGGCAGCGGCGTCGTCCTGGGCCTTCTTCAGCAGGGCGGCGCGTTCTTGCGCCTTCTTGCCGGGCTCGGCCTTCTTCGGGTTGGAGCGGGCTTCGCGCTTGGCAAGGCCGGCTTCATCGAGGAAGCGCAGAACGCGGTCGGTCGGCTGGGCGCCGTGCGACAGCCAATGCTTGACGCGGTCGGCGTCAACCTTGATGCGCTCGCCGTCCTTCGGCAGCAGCGGGTTCCACGAGCCGAGCGACTCGATGAACCGGCCGTCGCGGGGCGAACGGGCGTCGGCGACGACGACGTGGTAGTAAGGACGCTTCTTCGAGCCCGCACGGGCCAGTCTGATCTTCAGTGCCATTTTCTTTTCTCCTAAAAGCTCTGATTTCGTTGATTGTTCAGGCTGGTTGTCAGCCGGTTTTCGTCACGCCGTTGGCAGCGGCGATCTGTTCGTGGTGCCGGATCACTTCGCGGACGACGAAGTTGAGGAATTTTTCCGCGAAATCCGGGTCGAGATGCGCATCTTTCGCAAGCTGGCGAAGACGGGCGATCTGCTGCTGCTCGCGCGCCGGGTCGGCCGGCGGCAGGCCATGCTCGGCCTTGAGCATGCCGACCGCCTTGGTGCAGCGGAAGCGCTCGGCCAGCATATGGATGAGGGCGGCATCGATGTTGTCGATCGAGGCGCGATAGCCGGCCAGGATGGTGCGGGCGTCGGCCATGTCCTTTTCTTCGTTCATAGCGTCCTCACTTTTTCTTGCCGAGACCGGGCAGGCCGCCACCACCGCCAAGGCCGGGAAGCTTCATGCCGCCAGGCAGGCCGGGCAAGCCGCCGCCTGGGGCGGGCAAGCCCTTCATGCCACCGAGGCCGGCGGCCTGCGCCTGTTTCTGCAAGGCCTCGAGCTGCTTGGGATCCATCTTGGACAGGTCGGGCATGCTGCCGCCCATCATGCCGCCCATGCCGCCCCCGGGCACCATGCCGCCAAGGCCCATCTTGGAGGCGAGGCCGCCCATCATGCCGCGCATCAGCCCGCCGCCTTTGCCCTTGCCCCCCATCGCCTTCATCATGTCGGCCATGCCGCGATGCATCTTCAAGAGCTTGTTGATCTCGGCCGCATCGGTGCCGGAGCCGGCGGCGATGCGCTTCTTGCGCGAGTGTTTCAGTATATCGGGATTGGCGCGCTCGGCCTTGGTCATCGAGGAGATGATGGCGAGCTGGCGGCCGAACATCTTGTCGTCGAGGCCGGCGGCGGCCATCTGGTCCTTCATCTTGCCCATGCCGGGCATCATGCCCATGATGCCGCCCATGCCGCCCATCTTCGACATCTGCTGAAGCTGCTGGGCGAGGTCGTTCAGGTCGAACTTCCCCGACTGCATCTTCTTGGCCATCGCCGCCGCCTGCTCGGCGTCGATGTTTTCCGCCGCCTTCTCGACGAGCGAGACGATGTCGCCCATGCCCAGGATGCGGTCGGCGATGCGCTTGGGGTGGAATTCCTCCAGCCCGTCCATCTTTTCGCCGGTGCCGATCAGCTTGATCGGCTTGCCGGTGACGGCGCGCATCGATAGCGCGGCACCGCCACGGCCGTCGCCGTCCATGCGGGTCAGCACAAGGCCGGTGATGCCGACGCGCTCGTCGAAGCTTTTCGCCAGGTTGACGGCATCCTGGCCGGTCAGGGAGTCGGCGACCAGCAGGATCTCGTGCGGGCTCGACACCTTCTTGATTTCGGCCATCTCGACCATCAGCGGCTCGTCGATATGGGTGCGGCCGGCGGTGTCGAGGACGACGACGTCATGGCCGCCGAGCTTGGCCGCCTGCACGGCGCGCCTGGCGATATCGACCGGGTTCTGGCCTGCTATCACAGGCAGCGTCGCGACCTTGACCTGCTCGCCGAGCTGGCGCAACTGCTCCTGCGCGGCGGGGCGCCGCGTGTCGAGCGAAGCCATCAGGACCTTCTTGTTCTGCCGCTCGGTCAGGCGCTTGGCGATCTTGGCCGAAGTCGTCGTCTTTCCGGAGCCCTGCAGGCCGACCATCATGACGACGACCGGAGCAGGCGCGTTGAGGTCGATGGCGACGCCCTCGGCGCCCAGCATGTCGATCAGCTCGTCATGGACGATCTTGACGACCATCTGTCCGGGCTTGATCGACTTCAGCACGGCGGCGCCGACGGCCTTCTCGCGCACCTTGTCGGTGAAGGAACGCACGACCTCCAGCGCCACGTCGGCCTCGAGCAGCGCACGGCGCACCTCACGCAACGCCGCCGAGACATCAGCCTCGGAAAGCGCGCCGCGGCCGGTCAGGCCGTTCAGGATGGAGCCAAGGCGCTCTTGCAGGGACTCAAACATTGATCAACCCACCGCGCGAGAGCGCCTTGGAGTCATAGTGATCCCTGTCGGGCCGATGGCCCTCCACGCCTCTTGTGCGCTGCTGCAGCGATTCAAACATTCGTTTTCCTTTCCCTGGCACCCGGATGGTGCCCGAGAGGTAATGCGTTCGCGCCCAGTCTCCAAGCAAAAGCCAGTCCAAGCAAAAGCCCAAAACCAAAAAGCACCCGGGGGCGCACAGCGCTGCCGGGTGTTGGCCTCCAGGATCTGTTTACAGCACTTGGCCTCAAGAGGCTTCGGCGTCCTGGTCGGCTTGCTCGGAGGAATACTCGTCGCGGAATTGGTGGGCTGTAGACAGGAAATCGGCGCGAGAGTCAAGGCAAGGCCGGTGTCGCGCGTTTCCCGGACCGCGATCAGGCCGGACCCACGGCGTTCGGGACCTCGGCCGAGACCCTGAGCGGCGAGCGTGGGTGCAGCAATAGAGCAATCGTCAGCAAGCTGCAGGCGATGCCGATGAGGGCGATGAGAATTGCATCCGACATCATCCATCCCGGCCCTTCGAGCGGCTTGGCGGTGAACAAGGCGAAGGAATTGTAGCTCTGCTGATGCGAGATCAGCAGGAAGCCGGTGAGGTTGTTGCCGAGATGGGCGCCAAGTGCTGCGCCGAGATTGCCGGTGGCGTAGACCATGAGTGTCAGAAGCAGCGCGAAAGCGGCGATCGAAACCAGCACGCAGGCATTGATGGCGGCCGACGAACCGCCGCTCCAGTGCAGCGAGGTGAACAGCAGGCCGGGCAGCAGCGCCCAGATGAAAGGGCTGCGGAACCGGCTGGCGAGGCCGCGCAGCAGATAGCCGCGAAACAGCACCTCTTCCGACGAGGTCTGCAGCAAGGTGAGCGCGACGATCGGGATCGCGAACAGCAGCCAGGACGACAGGCTGATCGTGCCGCGAGCGATCCCCGGCGCTAGCAAATAGAGCAGGATTTCGGACAAAGCCGAGGTGATCAGCACCGCGATCAGACCCTTGAGGAAGTCCGGTCGCGATACGCGGCGGCCGGTGCCGAGGAGGGCCGACAGCGGCTCGCCATGCACCCAGCGCATCGCGATCCACAGACCGATCCAGATCCCGGCGAAGGAGGTGAGCGCGCTGAGGATGCCAATGGGCGAGGCGAGAAAACCCTCCATGCCATATGGCGAAGCCGTCACCTGCCAGGCGAAGTAGACATGTGTGCCACCCAACAGCACGGCCGCGGTGGTGGCGCCCCAGAGCAGGACGACGATCAGCGTCCCCAGAAATAGACGCAACAAAGTCGTCCTGGCGTTCGGCGTGTTGCGATAGCGCTCGAAGGCAGTGTCGTCGATTGTCACGCTTGTCCTCGATCCGAATCCATCGCTGCTGATCCAGCTGTCCTTGATCTAGCCGATGGCCTCGGAAATCGGAATCGATATCGTAAACGGATCGTGCGGCACCCAAGCGCCGTCCGGTGCCGGTACGGTCTTGCTAGTGTCGTCAGCCGCCGCTTCGGCGACCTCTGGCCTCTGTCAACGCACCACGTACATGATGCGCCGGGTCTGCGGGTCGACCAGCGTCGGCTGACCGTTCACGTAGACATAGCGATACTTGTAGTCGGGAATTTCGCGCAACTCCACGGTGTCGGGCAGGGTTGCGCCGGTCACCACCTCGCCTTCGAGATAGACGGGGTCGAGGCGATGGGTGTCGACGTAGGTCCTGACCTCGGCCGGAGGCCGGACGACGGTGTCGATCGGCTCGCCGGTGACGATCGCTCCGGTGTACTCGGTGGAATAGTTGCCGATGTCGTCCGGCGGTGAGACGACGGCAACGGCGGAGCGACGCTGCGTCAGCACCACGCGGCTGCCGCCGAAATCGGCGGTGACGTAGTCGGAATAGACCCAGCCCTGGCCGCCGGCTTCTGCGATCGTGCACCATTTGCTGTTTTCGATGCAGCCATTGAGCGTCGCCGACTGGCCAGCGGCCAGCACGCCGATCACCGGATATTGCGGACCCGGGCCAGCGCGCACGTTGAGATCGGTGACCGCCGATACGGCGGTGTCCGCCAATGCGGCGCCCGACATCATGGTGAACACTCCGGCGATTGCGGGAAACAATACGGATTTCATGGTTTCTCTCCGTTTTCGTGGTCCCTCGCCAGCGAAAACGGGGCAGCGGCGCATGCGTTCCGGTTAAAACGCGCGAGCCAACTCACGATTTCCCGTATCTTTCGGCAAGCCGGCCACAAGATCGTGAACAAAGGCCAGTTTCTGCGCCGTCACGTCCGAAATGACGAAGGGGTAGAGGTCGGGCAGGCCCATGCAGCGGTTGATCGAATTGGAGGCTTCCGACAGCACCAGCCACCGGGCAAGAATCTTGTCGAAGGGCTCGGGCGTCTTTGCAGGCTCCGACGGCGCTGCCTGCAGCCCGCCACCAGTATCGCCCTGGGGCAGTTCGGCCGCCTCCACCGTCTCCAGCCGGCCGAGCGGGAAGTTCAACGCATGGACCATCTCCAGCGTGTCGGTGATGTGCAGATGGTGAGCCCAGGTCTCGGCCCAGTCCTCCCACGGATGCGAGGTGGCGTAGGCCGAGATGTGGTCTTGCTGCCAGTCGGGCGCGGCGCCATTGGCGTAGTAGGCCTTCAGCGCCTGTTCGTAGTCGGCGCGTTCGTCGCCGAACAAAGCGCGGAACGCTTCCAGCCCTTGCGGATCGTCGCGGATCAGGCGGTCCCAGTAATAATGGCCGAGCTCGTGGCGGAAATGGCCGAGCAGCGTGCGGTAGTTCTCGCCCATCTCGACGCGACGTTTTTCGCGCTCGGCTGAATCGGCCTCGGCGACGTTCAGCGTGATCAGGCCATTGTCGTGGCCGGTGAGAATCCGTTCGCCGCCCGGGCCGCCGCCGATCGGATCGGCGAGGAAGTCGAAGGCCAGCCCGATCTCGTCCGTCGGGCTTTGCTTGGGCGCCACCGGAAGGCCGAAGGCGAGCAGCGAATAGATGGCGCGCTTCTTCGCCGCCTCGACGCGGATCCAGCGGCGGCGGTTGCCGTCGACCGAGAGGTCGGGGATCAGCTGGTTCAGCACGCAGGCACGGCAGAAGACCTGCCCCGGCTCGGCCATCCAGTTGCAGGCGCATTCGTCGGCATTGGTGCACTGGATGGCGCCGTCGACGCCGGACAGGACAAAGCGCGCGCGCTCAGGATCATAGAGCACGAGACTGCTGCAGTTCAGGCACTGGGCGTTCTCGAAATAGAGACGGTGGCCGCAATGCGGGCAGTCGAAAAGTTTCATCTCGGTCTCAATTCATCAGAAGGGCACAGGATGCATGGCGGCCCGTGCCCAAACGCGAGCCACCGGCCGGTGTTCCGCGGTCCGGCGAGACTATCTCGCTTCGCTGGTCCAGGCGCTCCGATGCGGTCCACGGCCGGCATCAACGTCTTTCATGCATGGCCTCGCCATAATAATCACTTGATCGTAGGCAAATTCCCCGGCATTCGCCAGCATCGCGCCACAGACGGTGACAAATGTGCCTTTCGCTGGCAAATTCGCAATCGGGACGTGAATCAGGCAACCAGGAGAACAACATGGCATTTCTTGCCAAGGGTAGGATTTTAGCAGCTGCGGTGGTGGCGGTGCTGGGGCTGGCAACGGGCGCGCAAGCGGCGGCCAGCTGCGGCAAGACCGGCGCCGGCTTCGATGCCTGGAAACAGGATTTCGCGGCCGAGGCCAAGTCCGAAGGTGTCGGGTCGAGGGGGCTGGCCGCTCTGGCCGGCGCGACCTATGCAACAAGGACCATCTCCGCCGACCGCGCTATCCACAAGGCGTTCAGCGGCTCGGTGGACGATTTCATGAAGCGCCGTGGCGGGTCCGCTATTATTTCCAAGGGCCGTTCGCTGAAGAAGTCGAACGCGGCGCTGTTCAACCAGATCGAACAGAACTACGGCGTGTCGCCGGGCGTGCTGCTCGCCATCTGGGGCATGGAGACCGGCTTCGGCGCCTCGATGGGCAACCAGAACACGGTCTCCGCCATTTTGACGCTTGCCTATGATTGCCGCCGCCCCGACTATTTTCGCCCGCACGCCATCGCGGCCCTGAAGCTGGTTGATCGCGGCGCGTTGACCGCCTCGTCGGTCGGCGCCATGCATGGTGAGATCGGCCACACGCAGTTCCTGCCCGGAAACGTCCTGAAATATGCGGTCGGCAGCGGAAACCTGCGCGACAAGGCCACCGCTTTGGCCTCCACCGCCAACTTCCTCAAGGGTCACGGCTGGCGGGCTGGCGCCAGCGCGCAGTCGAATATAGGCGCGATCGCCGGCTGGAATTCCGCAAGCGTCTATCAGCAGGCCATCGCCCGCATCGCCACCGCGATCGACGCCGACTGATCGAAATCTCTCAACAATTCCAGGGAAGGTGTGAAACGATTTCCGTCAGGAGTTGTGTCTAAGCAACATCTCGATGGCGAGCCCGGTCACGGGCTCTCTTCGAGCGTTTGCGCTGCCCCTCATCCGCCTGCCGGCACCTTCTCCCCGTATAGTGACGGGGAGAAGGGATTTGCGGCGATGTTGGCGCTCGTTCTGCAGCGCTGGCGATTGACGAAAGCGTTGATTATGGCGTTTTTCTCCCCGTCACTATACGGGGAGAAATGCCCGGCAGGGCAATGAGGGGCGGCGCCAACATCGACAATTAACGAGTTGGCGGGACGCGGTTCCTGCCGCCCAGCGGCACCAGGCATCGACCGGGACAGCGCATTCCGTCTAGCTGTTGCGGTTGCGCGCGGCCAATGTCCGCAGCCTCAGCGCATTGAGGCGGATGAAGCCGGCAGCGTCCTTCTGGTCGTAGGCGCCACGGTCATCCTCGAAGGTGACCAGCGCGTCGGAATAGAGCGTCTTCCCAGACTTGCGGCCGGTGACCATGACATTGCCCTTGTAGAGCTTCAGCCGCACCGTGCCTTCGACGTCTTCCTGGCTCTTGTCGATCATCGCCTGCAGCATCAGGCGCTCGGGCGAGAACCAGAAGCCGTTGTAGATGAGCTCGGCATAGCGCGGCATGAACTCGTCCTTGAGGTGCGCGGCACCGCGGTCGAGCGTGATCGATTCGATGGCGCGATGGGCCACGATCAGGATGGCGCCGCCGGGCGTTTCATACACACCCCGCGATTTCATGCCGACGAAACGGTTCTCGACAAGGTCGAGCCGGCCGATGCCATTATCACGGCCGAGATCGTTGAGGGCGGCCAGCATGGTCGCCGGCGACAGTTTCTTGCCGTTGAGCGCGACCGGGTCGCCCTTCAGGAACTCGATCTCGATCTCGGTGACGGCATCCGGCGCGTCCATTGGCGACACGGTGCGCTGATGCACGAATTCCGGCGGCTCCACCCATGGATCCTCCAGCACCTTGCCCTCGGACGAGGAGTGCAGCAGATTCGCGTCGACCGAGAACGGCGCATCGCCCTTCTTGTCCTTCGGCACCGGGATCTGGTGCTGTTCGGCGAAGTTCATCAGGTCGGTGCGCGACTTGAACGACCAGTCGCGCCACGGCGCGATGACCTTGATGTCGGGGTTGAGCGCGTAGGCGGAAAGCTCGAAGCGAACCTGGTCGTTGCCCTTGCCGGTGGCGCCATGGGCAATCGCATCGGCGCCGGTCTCCCTGGCGATCTCGACCAGGTGCTTGGAAATCAGCGGTCGTGCGATCGAGGTTCCCAGCAGGTAAGTGCCTTCATAGACGGTGTTGGCGCGGAACATCGGGAAGACGAAGTCGGATACGAATTCCTCGCGCACGTCGACGACGCGGATGTCCTTGATGCCCATCATCTCGGCCTTGCGGCGCGCCGGCTCCAGCTCGCCGCCCTGGCCGAGATCGGCGGTGAAGGTGACGACTTCGGCGCCGAGTTCGGTCTGCAGCCATTTCAGGATGATGGATGTGTCGAGACCGCCGGAATAAGCGAGCACGACCTTCTTGACGTCTTTGATCTTGGACATTTGGCAGTTCCACGACAGGAGTTCTCGGCGCGCGAGGTATCACGCCGCTTCCAGGCTGCGCAAGGGATGAACACGAGGCAGGTGGTGACACCAGGATCGAGCAGGGCTGGATCAGCACTCTTGCCGTCCGGCCGCTGGCAAGAAGGGGCGGCATCCTCTATAGCCTGACGTCCCCAACCCAAAGGCCTGCCCATGTCCTTCATTCCCGACACCGCCACGCTGATCCAGTTCGCGATAGCCACCGTGATCCTGGCGATCACGCCAGGCCCTGACATGACGCTGTTCGTGTCGCGCACGCTGAGCCAGGGTCGGGCCACCGGCTTTGCCTCGATGGCCGGCGCGCTGTGCGGCACGCTGATCCATACCACGCTGGTGGTGGTCGGCGTCTCGGCGCTGATCGTCGCCTCGCCTATGGCTTTCTTCGTGCTGAAGATCTTTGGCGCCGGCTATCTCGTCTTCCTGGCCTGGCAGGCGATCGCCAAGGGCTCGGCCTTTTCGCCGGAAAAGAAGACGGGCCCGCAGATCTCGCTGCTGCGCAGCTGGGCCGCGGGGCTTGGCGTCAACCTGCTCAATCCGAAGATCATCCTGTTCTTCATGACCTTCCTGCCGCAATTCGTGTCCGCGCACGATCCGAATGCGCCCGGGAAGCTGTTCTTCCTTGGCTCCATGTTCATCGTGCTGTCGATCCCGGTGACGGCACCCATGGTGCTGGCGGCGGAAAAATTCTCGGCGGCGATGAAGGCCAGCCCGCGCGTGACGCGCGTGGTCGACTATCTCTTCGCCGGCGTTTTCTCGGCCTTCGCGCTCAAGATCCTGACGGCCCAGGCGAAGTAGGAGCTTTCTCGTCCTTCCACCAGCTTCCGGCCCAGCGGCCGGCGCTGAGCCAATAGAAGATGCCGCCGACCATGCCACCACCGAGCACCGCCATGATCGCGCTGGTCTCGGTGACGGCAAAAGCGGAATCGCGGATATTGTCGACGAGGCCCAGGAAAACCCCCGACACCAGCGCGCCCGCCAGCGCGTAGAACAGCCAGTCGCGCCGGCCGAGGATTTCGGCAATCAGGATGACGACCGCGGCCGGCATGAAGCCGAAATAAGCGACAAACAGAGCGACGAAAGGAATTGAAAAATAGAGCGATGCCGTCGCCGCCGGATGGGCTTGCGCCGGCGCGTAACCGAGCGAGGCCAGGAACAGGATGTTGAGGAAGGCGCTCGCCGCCAGCGAGGCGATGGTGTAGCCGAATAGGATGACGGCGAAGCGCACGATATAGGCGACGAGACGGTTCATCAGGGATCACGGCCCGTGAGATGACCGGACTTGTGTCCAGCCAGAAGCCAGTAGACCCAGCCGGCGGCAATACCGGCCGCGGCCAGAAAACCGAGGAAGCCCGGATTGAAAACGAAGCCGCCGGCGGAGCCTGGGACAAAAACACCGAAGGCGATCGACGTGACCGCGCCCGTGACGGCAAAGTAGAACCATCCTCGCAGCGCCAGCCGTTCGGCGACGAAGATCGCTGGGCCGACGATCAGCAGCGCGCAGATCGCCACGGTCAACACGGCGAGCGGGAAGGAGGCCAGCCAGTCGAATGTGAAAATGATCGACCAGTTGCCGTCCTCGATCCCGGCCAGAAGAACGATCAGCAGCACCGGCACCAGGATGGAGGTGAGCACAGCGGCGACGTAGCCGACTGTTATGATGGCGAAGCGCTTCGAGCAGGCGACGAGACGGCTCACACCTCGCCGTGCCCCGCGATCATCATGGCTTCCAGCGCCAGCCGGTCGACCTTGCGCATGCGCTCCGATTCCGACTTCAGCTGGCCGCAGGCGGCCAGGATGTCGCGGCCGCGCGGCGTGCGGATCGGCGAGGCATAGCCGGCATTGTTGATATAGTCGGCGAACTTCTCGATCGTCTCCCAGTCCGAGCACTGGTAGTTGGTGCCAGGCCACGGGTTGAACGGGATCAGGTTGATCTTGGCCGGAATGCCCTTGAGCAGCTTGATCAGCCCCTTGGCGTCCTCAATGGAATCGTTGACGTCCTTCAGCATCACATATTCGAAGGTGATGCGCCTGGCGTTGGACAGGCCGGGATAGGCGCGGCAGGCGGCGATCAGCTCCTTGAGCGGATACTTCTTGTTGATCGGCACCAAGAGGTCGCGCAGATCGTCATTGGTGGCATGCAGCGAGATCGCCAGCATGACGCCGATCTCCTCGCCGGTGCGGAAGATCTCCGGCACGACGCCGGAGGTCGACAGCGTGATGCGGCGCTTCGACAGGGAAAGTCCGTCGCCGTCGGAGGCGATCAGCAGCGCCTTCTTGACCGCCTCGAAATTATAGAGCGGCTCGCCCATGCCCATCATGACGACGTTGGATACTTTCCGGCCCTCGGCGGGCACGATGGCGCCATCCGGCGTGTCGCGGTCGGGGAAGTCGCCGAGCCGGTCGCGGGCGGTGAGCAACTGGGCGAGGATTTCCTCAGCCGTCAAATTGCGCACCAGCTTCTGCGTGCCGGTGTGGCAGAACGAGCAGGTCAGCGTGCAGCCGACCTGCGAGGAGATGCAGAGCGTGCCGCGGCCTTCCTCGGGGATATAGACGGTTTCGATCTCGACCGGCCGGCCGGCGCCGCGCGGCGGAAAGCGGAACAGCCACTTTCGCGTGCCGTCGGCGGAAATCTGCTCCTCTACAATCTCGGGCCGGGCGACGGTGAAATGCCTGTTGAGCTCGGCGCGCAGGTCCTTGGAGATGTTGAACATGCCGGCGAAGTCGGAAACGCCGCGTACATACATCCAGTGCCAGAGCTGCTGTGCGCGCATTTTTGCCTGACGCTCCGGCACGATGCCTGCAGCGACCAGGGCCTCCGCGAGCTCGGCCCGTGTCAGGCCAATCAGCGACGGTTTTTCGGCCGGCATGGCGCGGGTACGCAAGGCGTCACGGGCACCTTCGGCGGTGGGGTTGAGTGAAAGGGTCATGGTTGCACAGATATAAGCGGTTTACGGCCGATTTCATCCATCGTGCCTGATCTCAAGCGGGGCGCATAGCACAGCTTGGCGGCAGAGTCATGCCGCGGGCGATCGGGCAGCCTGTCCCGCCGCCGGGCAGTGGTGCTCCCCCAGTGCGCGATCGATCACATATTCGTGTCAGCGTAACGGCCGGCGCGCCATCCGCGAACCCTGAAGGGGCAACTGTGCCCCTGCACAATGGGAGTATGTGGAATGAAATCGATCAAGCTCGCCGTCATTGCCGGCCTCGCCGCTCTCTGCGCCTCGCAGGCGTTCGCCGAGGACACGATGGGTACCATGACCATGATGAAAGGTGGGCAAGTAACGGCGATCATGCCGGACGGGCACATGGGCACCATGATGCCGGACGCGAAGATGGGCGCCGATATGATGAAGATGGCCAAGCCGATCAAGCACTGCATGATGATAATGACCGACGCCAAGGGCAAGGCGTATATGATCGACACGTCGACCAAGAAGGCCCAGGCCGAATGTGAAAAAATGGCCATGTGACGATCTCGCAACGATTGCCCGCCGGCGTGGAGGTCGGCGGGTCGCGCAGCTTTCACTTCGATTGACGGAGGCGCTCTCTGGATCATGCGCGCGAGCGGACGCCCAACACCGCGGCCCGTTGATCCCGGCCGATCGTCAGACTCTTGCTTGATCGGTGTCATGCCTGTGCTAGGGCTGGGTTTTCCCCGCGAGGACAGACATGGCCGGCCAATCGCGAAGACATCCCATGCTGCGGCGTTCGCGCGCCATGTGGGCCTCGCGCCGCGTCTGGCAGCCGCGCCTTGTGTTCTGGGCCGGTGCGATCTCGATCGGCCTGATCAGCGTGTTGTTTGCCGTGCTGGCCGACAAGGCACAGGCGCTGTTTCATGTGGTGATCGGCAATGATGGCGGCTGGCGCTTCTATCTGCCGCTGGCGATCACGCCGCTCGGCTTTGTCCTGTGCGCGTGGCTGGCGCACGCCTTCTTTCCGGGCTCGCAAGGCAGCGGCATTCCGCAAGCGATCGCCGCCCGGCACCTGCGCGACGACGACGACCGCAGCCATATCCTGTCGCTCAGGCTGGTGGCGGGCAAGATAGCGCTCACCCTTGTCGGCCTGTTCTGCGGTGCGTCCATCGGCCGCGAGGGGCCGACCGTGCAGGTCGGCGCGTCGCTGATGCTGCAGGCGGCGCGCTGGGGCGGCATGGCGCAGGCGCGGGGCCTGATCCTGGCGGGATCGGCCGCCGGCATCGCCGCCGCCTTCAACACGCCGCTTGCCGGCATCGTCTTTGCCATCGAGGAAATGGGCCGCACCTATGAGGCGCGCACCAACGGGCTGGTGCTGACGGCGGTCATCCTGGCCGGCCTCGCCTCGCTCGGCGTGCTCGGCAACTACACCTATTTCGGCCTGTCCAAGGAGACGATCT